>JBGPUQ010000105.1:0-4408 GCA_041491185.1 Nitrospiria bacterium
GTGGATTGCGCGGGGGTCCTCAAGACGTTGCTCGATTATCGGCTCATCAAGATTGTGGGCCGTCGGGATGTGGTGGGCCGGCCGATCGTCTACGGCACCACCCGGGAGTTTCTCGAATATCTGGGATTGAACGACCTGACCGAATTGCCGACCCTCAAAGAATTCGAAGAGCTGGCGGCCCAGGCGCCGCTTGCGGCGCCGATCGCGGCCGAATCGCCTGCCGAATTGCCTCACGAGTCGATGGTCGAGCCGCTGCCCGACGAACCTCCGGTGGGGTGAGCGCGCATGCGCGAGCGATCACGCGGCCGGGGATCGGCCGGCCGTGCCGGCGCCGCTCCTCGTCAGTCGAAACGGACGGGTGGGGAGAGACGCACGGAGGGTGTGGCTGATGGCTCGCGGGTTCGGATGAGCGGATCGGCCGGTGAGTCGCCAAAATCGCTTCGGGCGCCGTCGCCGATTGCCGATGAGCAGTTTGAGGCCGCCGCCTCGATCCTGGGATTAGCCCCGGAGTTGCGCGGACTCCTGCGGACGCCCTATCGTGAAATCCAGGTGAACATTCCCGTCCGGATGGATGACGGACGGGTGCAGGTATTTATCGGTTATCGGGTCCAGCACAATAATGCGAGGGGCCCGACGAAGGGGGGGATCCGCTACCACCCGGAGGTCGACCTCGAGGAGGTGCGCGGCCTGGCGGAGCTGATGACGTGGAAGACGGCGCTGCTGGATCTGCCGTTCGGCGGGGCCAAGGGCGGGGTGACCTGCAATCCCAAAATCCTCTCGGCGGGGGAACTGGAGCGGCTGACCCGGCGGTTTACCGCCATGATCGATCCGGTGATCGGTCCGTTTGAGGATATTCCCGCCCCGGATATGAATACCAATCCGCGCGTGATGGCCTGGCTCATGGACGAATACAGCCGTCGACACGGCCACACGCCCGCCGTGGTGACCGGGAAGCCGGTGGAATTGCACGGCTCGCTGGGACGGGAGTCGGCGACCGGACGGGGCTGCGTCGATGTGATCCGCGCCGCCGCAAAAGATCTGGGAATCGCGTGGCCGAATGTCACGGCGGTGATCCAGGGATTCGGCAATGTCGGGAGCTGGGCCGCCCGCCGGCTGGCCGATGAGGGGGTGACGATCCTCGCCGTCAGCGACAGTCGACACGGCTATTACGCGGCCGGCGGATTGAACATGCCGGAGCTCTTGAAACATCACAAGCGGACCGGTTCGCTGGAGGGGCTGTCCGGAGCCGGGCAGATCTCCAATGACGAGTTGCTGGAGCTGAAGTGTGATCTCCTCATCCCCGCGGCCATCGGCGGCGTCATTCATGAGCGCAACGTGAACCGCATCCGGGCGAAGATCATCGTTGAAGCGGCCAACAGTCCGACGACGGCGGCGGCCGATCGGGGGCTGGCTCAGCGGGGTGTGTCGGTGCTGCCCGATATTTTGGCCAATGCGGGCGGCGTGACGGTCTCCTACTTTGAATGGGTGCAGAATCTCCAGCGGCAATCGTGGGAGGAGGAGCGGGTCAACCAGGAGCTGGAGCGGATGATGACCCGCGGTTACCGGAAGGTCTGGGCGGTGTCGCAGGCGAGAAAAGTCAGCCTGCGCGTGGCGGCCTATCTGATCGCGATTGAGAAGGTGGTTGCTGCGATGCAACTACGTGGGTTAGCCTGACAGGCTGCTGAAAAAGTCCATCTGTTTAGGGGGGCTCGCGTCGCCCCCTCCCGGCTGGGGACAGATTTCAAATCTGTCCCCTTCTCGGGAGCCTCCCCCTCACGCTCGCTTTGCTCGCTGGGTTTACGGTCCTGACTCTTCGAGAAAGACGCCCATCCGGCGAAACTTCTGGTAGCGGCTCTCAACGAGATCATCGATGTCCACGCCGTCGAATTTTTCCAGGTTGTGAAGCACGACGCGCTTGACCGTCTCGATTATCTTGGCCGGATCACGGTGGGCCCCGCCCAGCGGTTCGGGAATGATCTCATCGATGATGCCCAGCCGCAGCAGATCCGTCGCGGTCATCTTCATCGCCTCAGCGGCTTCTTTTGCCTTGGCGCTGTCGCCCCATAAGATCGCCGCGCACCCCTCGGGAGAGATGACGGAGTAGACGGCGTGTTCCAGCATGAGGACGCGGTCGCCGACGCCGAGGGCCAGTGCGCCGCCGCTGCCGCCTTCGCCGATCACGATGCAGAGAATCGGCGTGCGAAGCCGGGACATGACGAGAAGGTTTCTGGCGATCGCCTCGGCCTGTCCGCGCTCCTCCGCGCCGATGCCCGGGTAGGCGCCGGGCGTGTCGATCAGCGTCACGATCGGGCGATGAAACTGTTCGGCCATCTGCATGACCCGCAGCGCTTTGCGGTACCCTTCCGGATGCGGCATCCCGAAGTTGCGGATGACCCGGTCCTTGACGGTTTTCCCTTTATGGTGGCCGATGAGCATGATCGGATACTGGTCGAGCCATCCGGTTCCGCAGAGGATCGCGGGATCATCGCCGAAGAGCCGGTCGCCGTGCAGCTCGGTAAAATCGCGCAGCAGGCCCCCGATATAATCCGAGGCGCCGGGCCGGTCCTGGTGGCGCGCGATGAGGGTCCGCTGCCAGGGCGTCAGCCGGTGATAGAGCTCCTGCTGCAGTTGGTAGGCTTTTTTCTGCAGCCGCTTGACCTCCTCGGCCGCTTTGGCATCGGTGCGGGACTGCTCCTTCAACTGCTGGATCCGTTGGTCCAGATCGGCCAGCGGCCGCTCGAAGTCGAGAAAATTGCTCATGCGCGGGGCGCCTCAATGCTCAGCGCGCCGGCCCCGATCAGCCCGTCGATCTCCGCTTGAAGCGCCGGCGTCGGTGTCACCCAATACCGGCGGTCGAGGGCGATTGTGGTCCGTTGCCGGGCGGACGGTTGCAGCGTCAGCGAGACGGGGCACGAGCCCTGATAGCGGGAGAGCACGCCGTGCAGTTGCGTCAAATGATCGACCGACAGGGCCCCCGGGCCGAGCGTGATCATCACCTGCCGGTTCGCCCGGGCCTGCGCCGCGGCGACGGGTTCCAGCCGGACGGCTTTCAATTTCATCCCGTGGTCACCGTGGTCCAGCGTGCCGGTGATGAGCACCGGTTGTTCCGCCTCGAGGTGAGGGGCGACGGCGGAAAAAAGATCGGGGAAGATGATGACTTCGATCGTCCCCGTCAGATCCTCGACCCGGGCGTAGGCCATCCGATCGCCCCGCCGGGTGACGGTCGTCTTCTGCGAGACGATGAGCCCCGCCACGGTGACTTCCGCGCCGTCCTTCTCCTCCGAGAGCGAGCCGATGGGGGTGGCGGCGAGTCGATCGAGCAACGCCTGGACGCGCTGCAGCGGGTGGCCCGTGATATAGAATCCCAGGGCTTCCTTCTCATAGCGCAGGCGGGTGGCCTCGTCCCAGTCGGTGGGCGCCGACCCATGATCGGCGCCGTTGGTGAAGGGCATCGACAGCTCAACGGCGGGCCCGCCGGTTCCGGTCTGTCCGGCAGTCGCGTCGTCACCATCGCCGAACAACGCGCCCTGTCCGTCAATCAGCTGTTCCTGATGGCGGCTGCCCTCATCCATGGCGAGCTCCATGTGTCGGATGAGTTGTGCGCGCGAGGGGGTGAGCGAGTCGAAGGTCCCGGCCTTGATGAGCGACTCCACGACGCGCCGGTTGACCTTGCGGAGATCGACGCGCCGGCAGAATTCCACCAGCGATGTGAACGGCCCCCTGTCGCGGGCGGCCAGGATCACGTCGATGGCGGAGAGGCCGACGTTTTTGATCGCCGCCAGCCCGAACCGGATCCCTTCGGAGACCGTGGTGAAGTCCCGGTCGCTTTCGTTGACGTCCGGCGGGAGGATGCGGATCTTGAGACGGCGGCATTCGTCGATGTAGGCGACGATTTTATCCTCGTTCCCCATTTCGCTGGTGAGGACGGCCGCCATGAACTCCACCGGGTGGTGCACCTTCAGATAGGCGGTCAGGTAGGTGATCAACGCGTAGGCGGCGGAATGGGATTTGTTGAATCCGTACCCGGCGAAATAGGCCATCAGCTCGAAGATCTTCTCGGCTTTTTTGACGTTGATGCCCTTGTTCTTCGCCCCCTGGACAAACTGGATGCGCTGTTTGTCCATCTCCTCCGGTAATTTTTTCCCCATGGCGCGGCGGAGCAGATCGGCCTGCCCGAGACTGAAACCCGCCAGATCGGCGGCGATCCGCATCACCTGTTCCTGGTAGACGATCACGCCGTAGGTCTCCGCGAGAATCGGTTCCAGCTGGGGCACCTCATACGTCATGCGCGTCTTGCCCCGCTTCCGCTTGATGAAATCATCAACCATGCCGCTGCCGATCGGCCCCGGCCGATAGAGCGCGAGAATGGCGATGAGATCCTCAAACCGCTCCGGCCCCATCTTGATCA
>JBGPUQ010000106.1:0-4392 GCA_041491185.1 Nitrospiria bacterium
CACCGCCTCTTTCAACTCCGGCAGATTCTTCGCATTATGGCGGATCGCGCCGAGAATTTTCTCCAGTCTCGCCTGCCTGGTCAACTGCTCATCGGTGTCGCGCAGCGCACAGAGACGGGCATACGCCTCGGGATACCACGGCTCAAGCTGCGCGCCGGCGGCAAAGAGCCCGTTGAGCAGATCGGCCGGCTCCGGGTCGAGCAATCCCGCCACCACAAACGTCCGGTCGCCGAAGAGGATCACCACGCCGGGCCGCCCCTCGAGCGGGATGACCGACACGATCGTCTTGCCCCGGGCATCGGCCCAGTCGGACAGGAGGCCGGGGAAGTGTTTGGCATACGCCACCTTCTCGGCATTCGCCTGCCATTTTTCTCCAGGTTCCATGTGTCGGATCAGTCCGGCTGATGCACCAGCTCCAGGAGATTCTCATCCGGGTCGAGGAAATAGAGGCAGTGATGATCGCCCCAATCGATCGGCGCGTGGAACGGGACACCCCGTTCCGTAAAGAGCCCGACCGATGCCCAGAGTTCATCCTTCGACACGAGAAACGCGTGGTGCGACTTGCCCCGGGGATCCTTCAACTGCTCCTTCCCGCCCGGCCGTCGCGCGCGGTTTTCAAACAGCGCAATCCGCTGCGGACCGCATTGCAGGAGCAGTTGATCCGGCAGACGCATGAAGATATCCATTCCCAGCAGGCCGACGTAGAACTGCTCGGCCCGCTTCAGCTCGCTCACCTCGATGCCCACGTGATCGACCTGCACGATCTTCATGCCGGCTCGGAGAGCCGCGTCCGTTTGTATTCGGTCCGCAGTTCGGATTGCAACCGGCCCATCCGGTAACTCTGTCGGTTGACAAACGCCGCATACTCCGCCAGCACGGGATGGACCCCCTCCACCAATTGCCACAACTCCTGCATCAACCGCCGATAGTCGGGATGGCCCTGCGGCATCGTCCGCAGCTCGGCGATATGATAGAGCTCGCGCAGATTCACTGTCATCGACCACCGAACGCGATAGGCAAAGGGCACGACATACTGCGCTTCCAGCGGAAACTCCCGGGCCATCTCCCCATAGAGCTCCGCGGCGGCCTCCATGCCCCGGTCGAAGTCGGATTGAAATCCGCATTCGATCAATTCCGTCGGCGTGTCATAGCCGTGCGCCACGGTGAAGCGCTGTCGTTCTTGTGTCAGCATCCGGTGGCGGTGCAGATCCCGGTAACTGCCGATGTTGCAGCAGAGGTCGAACGTATACGACACCTGCTCCAGCGCCCGCCCCGGTTTATCCCGCCGGTGGCGACGCCCGCCCAGGTAGCCGTTCAGCAGCGCCCGCCGGGCCTCGTGATCAAGCTGCCGCGCCTGCTGACGCAGTTCGGCCAGCGGCCGGTTGGTCTGGGGATAGAGAATCGCCGCCAGCACGTTGTCCTCCGCGTGCGGATCATGCTCCACCAGCACGACGCCGGGCGGCTGCGGCGCCCGTTCCGCCGGCGGGACCAATCGACGGGCCGCCTCGCGCACGGCCGCGGCCGCCTCCTGCCAGTAGGGGTTGGGACGGGCGCGCTTGATCAAGGACGGGATCAACACGTTGAGCTCCCGGTGCATCGCCTCGGCCAGCTTCCGCGGTTCGGCCAGCGGCGACGAATAGCCTTTATTCAACAGATGCTCAAACGCCTGGCCGACGCCGAAGAGGCCGACGTTTGTGGTCGTCGCCATCGGCAAATAGCCGCGCAGCACATCGCAGGCGTGGGCGCGCACAGTCGAGCGGTAGGCCCGTTCGGCCCAGCCCCTGAGCGTCTCATCCCCGGCGACATCCTGATAGCGCACCGGCTCGCCCGTCTGCGGATGGGTCAACGTCATCGTCCCGATCGGCATCGCGCGTTCGACGTGCGCCAGCATCGGCTCCATTTGCGCGGCGTAGGCGTCAAACAACTGATGCATCACCGACCGGTAGCGGTCGGCAAACGGCGAGGCGATCAGCGTCGGCTCGTCATAAAACGGATACCGGCCCGACGCATCCTTTCGATCGAACCGGACATAGCGGGTCGATTTTTCCAACGGCGCGATCCCGACCCGGGCATCCTCGAGCAGGTTGGCCGCAACGTTCGAGATATTCTCGCAGGCCAGGTGCGCGCCGCCGAGTTGGGCCACCGAGTCGTCGCCGTAGCCGATGAGCACCCGCTCGTAAAATTCCCGGGCCTTTTTCAGTGACGCTTCATCCTCTTCGCGCGGTGCGGCGCGGCCGGCGGCATCGAGATTACCGATGAACTCCTCCAGGAAGACATGCCGCAGGCTTTTCGCCGACCGGCTGTAGCGCGAGAAGAGCGCGCCCGCCACCTCCTGCGGCAACGTCAGCCCGAAGATGTCGCGGTCATCATTGGTGAAGAACGGCGCGAGTCGCGCCCGTTCGTCCGGCGTGAAGGAAGAGGAGTCCATACCACAGGTGTCCGGGTCCATTATAGAGAAAATCCATCGGCCCAGTAAAGTAGCCCTCCGACCATTGACTCTCGTGGAGATTTGTACTATAACAAGCCCGCGTTCCGATGCCGGTCCTCCCCGCCACACCCTCCACATCCGATCACCGCGACAGCCACAGCGCGCGCATCACCAAGGCGAGCCGCACCAACTTCTATTACGCCTTTCTCTTTCTCCCCAAGGCACAACGCGAGGCGCTTTACAGCGTCTATGCCTTCTCACGATTGGTGGATGACGCCGTCGATCAGGCGCCGTCACCCGACATCGCCGCCGAGTCGATCCGGCAGTGGCGACAAGAGCTGGCCGCCACCTTCGCCGGCGAACCGTCCCACCCCGTCACGAGACAGTTGGCGCAGACCGTGAATCGCTTCCGGCTCCCCCGGGACTATTTTGAATTACTGCTGGATGGCGTGGAGATGGATCTGGTGCGACAGCGCTACGCGACGTTTGAGGAGTTGTCCCGCTACTGCTACCGGGTCGCCTCCGTCGTGGGGTTGCTCTGCATTGAGATCTTCGGCTATCGCAATCCCGCCACCAGGGAGTACGCCGTCGCGCAAGGCATGGCGTTTCAGCTCACCAATATTCTCCGGGATATTACAATCGATGCGGCCAGAGGCCGCATCTATCTTCCGCAGGAGGAGCTGTCGCGCTTCGGCTATTCGGAGGAGGAGCTCCTGGCCCACCGCTACACCGACGCGTTTGTGGAGTTGATGGCGTTTCAGTGCGACCGGGCCAACGGCTACTACGACAAGGCGGCGATTCTCCTGCCCGCCGAAGACCGCGCCTCGATGCTGGCCTCGGAGATCATGGGCCGGATCTACCGGCGGATTCTCACGAAGATCGAAGCGCGGCGCTACCGCGTGTTCGACGAGTCCGTTCGGATTGCCACCCCGACCAAGTTGATGATCGCGCTGCGCGCGTGGGCCGGGTCAAAATTTCGACAGTAACGAAATGCGTACGGCGATGGGGGTTATCAGGGGGAGCTGAGCATCTCCCCCTGATTAGAGCGAGTGCGAAGCACGAGCGGATAAGATGCGGCGGCGCAGCCCATAGAGCGCGGCGAGGCTCAGCAACAACGGCAGGCCCCAATCCGGCCGCCCCTTCGGACTGAAGTTGCAGCCGCTGCTGGCGGTGGAGTTGTCGATCTTCGTGACAAAGGCATCCACCCCGTTGGCGGGGCCGGTCTGAATCGGCAGCTGCATGACCGGGAAATTGGTGGAGTCGGTCTCACCCGCAAGATAGATATTATCCGTAATGTCCAACCCGATCGCGTGACCGATGTCGGCGCCATCGCCGCCCAGGTAGGTCGAGTAGGTCAACTGGCCGTTGCTGGCCAACTCGGTCACAAACGCATCACGGCCGCCGCCGTTGTTCAGCTGGAACGCATCCGGTGTCGTTGGAAAACCACCCGGTGGAAGACCGGCCGACACTGTTGTGCCGGTCACATAGGCCGCGTTCTCCGATCCCACGGTCACACTGTAGCCGACATCGGCATCGCTGCCGCCCAGGTAGGTCGAGTAGACGAATCCGTCGCCCGCAGAATTGAGCCGGCTGACAAACGCATCGGACGTGCCGCCGCCGTAGGACGGCTGCAGCGGCGTCGGGTTCAGCTTGAGGGGAAAATCCACCGATGCCGTCTCCCCGGTGACCACGGCGCCGCCACCGCTGTCCAGCGCAATCCCATATGCCTTGTCATCTCCGCTGCCGCCCAGATAGGTCGAATAGAGATAGGCGTCACCCGCCGCCGACAGCTTCGAGACAAACGCGTCGTGGGTGCCGACGCCCTTTAACGAGGGTTGCAGGGGCTTGGAGGAGAGCGGGAAGTCGGGGGAGTCGGTATAGCCGGTGAGGTAGGCGATGCCCCCGCCGTCCACGGCGATGGCGGTGGCTTGATCCTCTCCGCTTCCCCCCACGTAGGTGGAATA
>JBGPUQ010000107.1:0-4377 GCA_041491185.1 Nitrospiria bacterium
AGCACGCCCATGCCGCCTTCGCGGGCCAGCGCCACGGCCAACCGGGACTCGGTGACCGTGTCCATGGCGGCGCTGATGATCGGAATGTTGAGGGTGACGTTGCGGGTCAGGCGGGTCTCCACCTTGACGTCTTTCGGATGGATGGACGAATGGGCCGGCAACAGCGAAACGTCGTCGAATGTCAGCCCTTCGGGGACCTGCGGTTCAAGCATCGATGTCCGGCCTCACGGTGGCATTGTTCTATCACACGGGTGTATCGACGTCAAGTTAGGGTATCGTATCACGCCGTCATTGAAATCAAGGGGAGATCCTGGCTCTCCCCTTGATAATCCCCATCGGATGTACGCAGTTATCGTTTTGCCGTTGATGCGGTTCTCGGATTGAGTCTGTCGTTTAGATAATCACCGAGAATATTAAACGCCAAAATCGTCATGACAATAGCCAGACTGGGGAAGACGATCAGGTGGGGGGAGAATTTCATCGCCGCCCAGCCGTCACTGGCCATGCCGCCCCAACTCGGCGTGGGCGGGGCGAGCCCGATGCCGACGAAGCTGAGCGTCGATTCGGCCAGGATGGCGGCCGGAATGCGAAACGACAAGGTCACGAGCAGGAGGCCGAGCAGCTGGGGCCACACGTGCACCAGCAGAATCCGCAGATGGCTCGCGCCCAACGCCGTGGCCGCTTCGACGTACCCGGTCGATTTGAGCCGTAACAATTCGCCGCGGACCACCCGGGCCACGGTCACCCAACTGACCAGGCTCAGCGCGACCACCATGCCGGTGAGACCGCGGCCCAGAAGAATCGTCAACAAAATGATCAGGAGCAGATCGGGCAGCGCGTAGACGACATCGACGAACCGCATCATGAGGCCGTCCGTCCGCCCGCCGAGATAGCCGGACACCGTGCCATAGACGGTGCCGAGAGCGAGGGCGATCAGCCCGGTCACGAGTCCGATGGCGATGGAGACCTGCGCGCCCCAGATCAGCCGCGACAGCAGATCGCGGCCCAGCCGGTCGGTCCCCAGCCAATGCGCCGCGCTGGGGGACTGGAGGAGCAGGTTCGCATTTTGCGCGTCAAAGGGATAGGGCGCCAGCCACGGCGCGGCCACCGCGGCCAGCGTCATGATGAGCAGGATGATCGCGCTCAGCCACGCGCGCGTTGATTGGTAGGAACCGAGGCGCCGCCGACCATGACGGTCACCTGCGGTCATTCGGTGATCCTCACGCGAGGATCGAGCCAGCCATAGCAGAGATCGACGATCAGATTGGCCACCACGATCACCACGGCGTAGACCAACGTCACCCCCATGATCAGCGGGTAATCCCGGTTGGTCACGGCCGTGATGAAAAACCGGCCCATGCCGGGAATCGAGAAGAGATATTCCACCACAAAGGAGCCCGTCACCAGCGCGGCCATGATCGGGCCGAGGATGGTGAGCACGGGCATCAGCCCGTTTTTCAACAGATAGGCCACCACCAGTCTGCGGGTGGACAATCCCTTCGCCCGCCCGACCCGCACATACTCCTGCCCGCTGACCTCCAGCAGGCTGACCCTGGCTGTTCGCGCGATGTAGGCGGCCGGCGCCAGTCCCAACGTGATGGCCGGCAGGACGAGGGAACGCGGCCCTTCCCAGAGCGCGGGCGGCAGGAGGTGCCATCGATCCGCGAAGAGAAGAATCAGCACCACCCCAAGGACGAAACTCGGCAACGAAAAGCCGATCGTGGCCGCGACCAGCGCCGTCTGATCCACCCAGCCGCCCGGACGACGCGCCGCCAGCAGGCCGGCCGACAATCCCAGCGCCATCGCGATGGCCAACGCGGCCAGCCCCAGTTGCATCGAGACGGGAAAGCTGTCGGCGATGATGGCGCTGACGTCGCGGCCCAGATATTTGTACGATGGGCCCAGATCGCCCCGGAGCAGTCCGCCGAGATAGCCCGCATACTGGCGCGCCACCGGCTGGTCGAGATGATATTTGGCCTCCACGTTGGCCTTGATCTGGGGCGGCAGCGGTTTTTCCCGGTCAAACGGTCCGCCCGGCACCACGTGCATCATCACAAAGGTGATCGTGGCGACGAGCCAGAGCACGGGCAGCCCCCACATCAGCCGGCGGAGAATCAGCGCGGTGAGGTCGCGTCCCCGGCGGGACCATGAGCCGACCGGCGTCATTGGATCGAGACCCGTTTGAGCGAGAGTAATTCCATGGCGTTGAGCCGCAATCCTCTCACATACGGTTTGACGAGGTAGTTTTGACTGGCAACGAACAGCGGGATGATCGGCACCTCCGTTTCCGTCAGTATCCGTTGGGCCTCGGCATAGAGTTGCTGCCGGCGGGAACGATCCGCCGCCGACGCGGCGGCCGCGATCAGCGCATCATAGCGATTATCACCCCAGTGGGTGAGATTATTTCCGCTGTGGCTGGTGAAGAGCGCCATAAAATTATCCGGATCGGGATAATCGGCGCCCCACCCGAGTCGAAACAGTTGCGGCGTCCGGCTCTTGAGCCGCGCGAGGTAGACCTTCCATTCCAGATTATCCAGCGCGACCGTCACCCCCAGCGTCCGCTTCCACTGCTGCTGCAGATTCTCCGCGATCAGCGTGTTCACGGGATCGGTGTTGAATGCGGCGGTCACCGGTGGGAATCCCCGCCCGTCGGGATAGCCTGCGGCGGCCAGCAGCCGTCGGGCGGCGGCGGGATCATACGCCAGGCCGATGGCCGGATCATGCCCCAGCAATCCGGGAGGAATCCAGGAATTGCTCGGCAGTTCGCCGCCCTTGAGAATCTTGGGGAGCTCGCTCTTGTCAATGGCCAGGGCAAACGCCTGTCGAACGCGACGGTCGGTGAACGGCGGCGCCGTCACATTGAACCCGTAATAGTAGCCGCGCAATAACGGCGTGCGCAGGAACTCCGGATTGCGCTCATACGTCGGGATGGCTTCCGGCGGGAGATTGACCAGGTCCAGATCGCCGGTCTCATAGAGCGTCAGCGCCGTATTGCGATCGTTCACGACGAACAGCCGCACTTCGTCGAGCGGCGGCCGGCCGTGGACGTAGCGGTCGTTGGGTCGAAGCACGACCTTGTACTCATGCTGCCACTCCGCCAGGCGAAACGGACCGTTTGTGACCAGATCGGCCGGGTCGGTCCAGTGATCGCCATATCGCTCGATCAGATCGCGCCGCTGCGGAAAGGTCACCACAAAGGTCGTGATGCTGGGGAAATAGCTGATCGGTTTTTTCAGCCGAACCTGCAACGTCATGGGCGTGAGCGCCGTGACCCCCACCGCGGAGGCATCGGCGATCTGGCCGGTATTGTATTCATAGGCATTGACGATGTCGTACAAAAAGTAGGCATACTCGGCGCCCGTTTTTGGATCGAGCAACCGCTTCCAGGCATACTCAAAATCCCCGGCCGTTACCAGACGGCCGTCGGTCCAGTACACATCCTCACGGAGATGGAAGGTGTAGGTCTGCTGGTCGGGTGACACCTCCCACCGGTCGGCCATCGCCGGAACCGGTTGCAGGGCGGCATCAAATTCCGTGAGCCCTTCCATGAGATTTTCGATCACGGTGATTGAGACATTGTCGGTGGCCAGCGACCAATCCAGGGTTGGCGGTTCCGCGGAGAGGGCCAGTCGCAGGAGCGACGGCCGGCGAAGCGGTTCCGGTGACACCGCCGATGAGCAACCGACCCATCCGGGCAGGAGAGCACAACACCACCAGGCGAGGATCCAGCGAGCGCGTCGGAATCGCATGCGGCCGTAGCTTAGCAAAGGACCTCCTCCAATGCAATTGAGGGCCATCGTCGGCAGGAGCACACATCCGCCGCTCCAATCGGCCGGCTGTGCGAAGGTTGTACTTTCCGAAACGGGGTGGTAGAATGTGCCCATTACTGACGTCGATAAGGAGCCTCCACGATGCAACCACGCAGCATTCTTCTGGGAACCATTCTTCTCTCCCTTTTTGTTGTCGGGCCGGCGCTGGCGAAATCCAAAGCCGCGATCCCGCCCGCGCTCTTGCAATTACAGGATGCGTTCATTGCGCTGGCCGATGAGGTCAAGCCGGCGGTGGTCAATATCTCCCCGCTGACGAATGAGCCAGCACCGCAGAAAAAAGAGCGGGAAGGCCGGCCCAACCATCCGGGACCGAATACGCCGCCCGGAACCGGGTCAGGGGTCATCATTTCCGAAACCGGCTACATCATCACCAATAATCACGTCGTCGGCGACGCGGACGAGGTGGAAGTCCGTTTGTCAGACAAACGAACATTTACCGGCAAGGTCATCGGCCGGGATCCGGACACCGATGTGGCTGTGGTCAAGATCGACGCAAAGCAACCGTTTCCCGCCGTGGCGATCGGCGATTCCAGCAAATTGAAGGTCG
>JBGPUQ010000108.1:0-4301 GCA_041491185.1 Nitrospiria bacterium
AGCAAAGGGCGGTTGTTGTATGGTCTGGACCGTGCCCGGGCGGCGGCGTCACGAACCGGCTGCCTGGTCGTCGTCGAGGGCTATTTTGACGCCATTGCCGCGCATCAGGCGGGGTTGACGCACGTGGTGGCCACGCTGGGAACGGCGCTAACGACGGCCCACATCGCCCTGCTCCAACGGCTGGCGCCGAAAGTCGTCCTGCTCTTCGACCCGGATCCCGCCGGTGTGCGTGCAACGCTGCGCACCGTGGATCTTTTTCTTGAGCACGGGCTGTCGGCGAGCGTGGCGACGCTTCCGACCGGTGATGATCCGGATAGTTTTCTTCACCGGTATGGAACGGCCGCCTTCGAGGCGCGACTGTCGGCGGCCCAACCCCTGCTGGAATTCGCCATCGAGCGGGCCCTGGCCTGCGCGCCGCACGATCAGATCACGGGGAAGACGGCCGTCGTGCAGGCATTGGTCCCGACGCTCAGAAAAGTGCAGAGCCGGTTGGAACTCGACCATTATCTTCGTCTGCTGGCCCAACGGCTCGCCGTCTCGGAGGCGAGCTTGCGGGCCGATCTGGCCCGATCGGTGTCAGATGCCGGGCGGGCCCGCCCGGGTGCTGTGCCGCCGGAGCCCCGCCCGCTCACGACGTCGGTCGCGGCGTGGACGGGGGAGGAGCGGGTGCTCCTGCACCTGTGGGTGCACCGCCACATCGAGGCGGATCAACTGGTGAGCCGGCTCCGACCGGAGGAGTTTTTCCATCCGACGGCGCAAGCGTTGATGCGGCTCATCCGCGAGTCGGTCGAAAGCGGCGAGACCGATCCGATCCGTGCCGTGTCGGCGCGGGCGGCGGCCGATGATGCGCTGGCCGCCGCGGTGGCGGGCTTGAGTCTGCTGGAGCTGGAGTATGATTCGGCGGAGAAGGCGTTTGAGGAATGTGCGGGGAAATTGCGGGGCCGTCAATTGGATGAGCAGGTCCGGCAATTGGAGCAGGCGCGCCGGGCGGCCGAGGTGGAGGGGAACGACCAGCGTGTTCAAGAATTACAGACGGCGATCTTGCAGTCACGGCGAACACTGGAAGTCCCGCCGGGGTCACGGATTGGGTGACTGGCGGTGCGAACCGGCCGCGCGGGTTCATGCCGACCACCGGGTCATGAGGGTGAGATGAAGGGGGCGCACATGGGGAAAGGTGAAAAGCTTGACGAAGTCAAGCAGCTCATCTCGCTCGGAAAAGAAAAAGGGTATCTGACCTACGATGAACTGAACAACAACCTGCCACCCGACCTCTTGGCCTCCGACCGACTCGACAACGTCATGATGATGTTCGGCGAAATGGACATCGATGTGGTGGATGGGGCCGAGGACGTGGCGGACCAGCCGTTGTTGTCGCCTCCCGCGGAGGTGGCCGATGAACTGTCGGAGGAGCTGGAAGAGCAACCAGCACTGATCGGCGAAGAAAAGGAGGCGGACATTGAGTTTACGCCAGATCTCCTGCCGAAGACGGATGATCCGGTGCGGCTCTATCTGCGGGAGATCGGCAGCGTGCCGCTGCTCAGCCGGGACGGTGAAATCGTCATCGCGAAACGGATTGAAGAGGGCAAGCGCGATGTGACGATGGCGATGTGGGGGTTGCCGTCGACGCTCAATTGGCTCTTCGGATTGGCCGAACGGCTCCGCCAGGATCAACTGACCGTGGCCGCGTTGTTGGCCTCGGCGGAGGAGGAGGAGTTCGAAGCGGGCGTCGGGCAGGACGAGGAGAAGCTGAAGACCGAGACGTTGCGGACGATCCGCGACCTGCGTCCGCTGGCGGTGCGGTTGCGGCAATTGACGGTCCAACGGCAACGGACGAAATTGAAATCACCGCTCCATCGGAAGCTGACCGAGCGCATTGATCACGTCAGGGGAAAACTGGTGAAAACGGTGGAGTTGATCGGGCTGGCGCCTCAGCTGGTGGAGGAGCAGATCCGCCAGCTCAAGGCGCTCCGGCTGGAGCTCATGAAAACCGAGCGAGTGCTGGCCCATTGCCGTCGACGGCTGGGACAAGACGAACAGGTGGGCGCCTCGGCGCGTCGGGTCAAGGAGGGCGGCCGACAGCCGGCGGTCTCATCGGAGCTGACCCGCCTGGATCATCATTACCGGGCCGCGCGGCAGACCTACCAGGCCCTGGTCAAGGAGATGGTGATCGCGCCAGAGTCCTTCAAGGTCGTCATGCAGCAGCTCGAGCGGGGCGAGCGGACGGTGAAGATGGCCAAGAGCGAGTTGATCGAGGCCAACCTTCGGTTGGTCGTCAGCATCGCCAAAAAATATACCAACCGCGGGCTTCAATTTCTCGATTTGATCCAAGAGGGCAATATCGGGCTGATGAAGGCCGTCGACAAATTTGAATACCGTCGGGGGTACAAGTTCAGCACCTATGCCACCTGGTGGATTCGCCAGGCGATTACCCGGGCGATTGCGGATCAGGCCCGGACGATCCGCATTCCCGTTCACATGATCGAGACCATCAATAAGCTGGTGAGAACCTCGCGCGTGCTGGTCCAAGAACTGGGGCGGGAACCGACCCCGGAGGAGATCGCGGAGAAGATGGCGCTCCCGATCGACAAGGTCCGCAAGATCATGAAGATCGCCAAAGAACCAATTTCGCTGGAGACGCCGATTGGAGAAGAGGAAGACAGTCATCTGGGCGATTTCATTGAGGACAAACGGGTGATCTCGCCGCTGGATTCGACGATCCGCTATGATCTGCAGCGGCAGGTCAACAGTATTTTGCAGACCTTGACCCCGCGTGAAGAAAAAGTCCTTCGCAAACGGTTCGGCATCGGGGAGCAGACCGACCACACGCTGGAAGAGGTCGGCCAGGATTTTGAAGTGACCCGAGAGCGCATCCGGCAGATCGAAGCCAAGGCGTTGCGGAAGCTGCGCCATCCGAGCCGGAGCCGGCGGCTGAAAAGTTTTTCGGAGAATTTGTAACGAGTGATGCTCGGGCTCCCATCCGGTGTGCGGGGTGCCTGCGACCGTTCATGATGCCGCGATCATCGCGTACGGCGATGGGGGGTTCAGGGGGAGCTGAGCATCTCCCCTTGAATACGAGAGGGTGGGCCCATAGCTCAGATGGTGAGAGCGGCTGACTCATAATCAGCGGGTCCCAGGTTCGAGTCCTGGTGGGCCCAGCCGATTTTGGCTAACCAAAATCGGCAGAGCAATTGAAAATGGAGCAATAGAGCAATCATGAGCGCGAAATGTTCAATTGCGGTCCATTTTCCATTGCTCAATTGCTCAAGGAGCAAGAACTTGATGAACGTTCATGACGTGATGACACCCCACTGGAGCATAGCGCATGACCCTGCCGCTTGAGGTTCTGCTCCATCTCCAGCAGCTGGATCACCAGCATAACGCGTTACATGAGCGACTCGCTCAAGTGCCGGTCGAGGTGGCGAAGGTGCGGCAACGGGTCGAAGCTGCCGGGCAGGCCAAGACGCAGGCGCAACAGGCTCTTGATGACTGTCAGAAACGCCGACGGGAAAAGGAGCTGGACGTCCAGGCCCAGGAAGAACGGCTGGACAAGCTGAAAGCGCGGGGCGACATCAAGACGAACAAAGAATATCAGGCCCACCTGGCGGAAGTGGAGACGGCCAAGCATGCCAAAAGCGCCGCGGAGGATGAGCTGTTGCTGTTGATGGAGCAAGCCGACACCTTTGCGCAGCAGGTCAAGCGCTGTGACGGACAATCGAAGGAGGTGACGTCACAGGCGACGGTCGAAGAGGCGAAGCTGGCGGAGGAACGCGAGCGGATCCAGCGAGAAGCGGAACAGCTCGCCGGCGAAATCGCACAGGTGGAACGAACCATTGAGCCCGCGCTGCTCAAGGAGTACCAGCGGCTCCGATCCCGCGGGAAAGGGCTGATCATCGTCGCGATCCAGAACGGGGGCTGTGCCGGCTGCCGGCTGGCCGTCCCGCCGCAGCTGATCGCCGAAGTCCGGCGGCAAGAAACCGCCCAGCACTGTCCGCATTGCGGACGATTTCTCTACTGGCCGCACACGGTGCCGGCGTAATTTCCCCATCGCCAAAGGTTTATCCGCTCGTGCGCTGCACTCGCTCGAATCAAGGGGAGATGCCTCATCTCCCCTTGATCATCCCCATCGCAGACGGCAATTAACGTGCGTGGGGACAGATTTTAAATCTGTCCCCACTGCGCTCTCAATGCGAGCGGATTAAATCGCGGCGGTCAGTCGCTGCGTGATTTTGAAATGGAGCTTGGCCACCTGTTCAAGTTGTGACCGCCCGCCGATGGCGAGAATCCGTTCCGCCGCCCGATCG
>JBGPUQ010000109.1:0-4292 GCA_041491185.1 Nitrospiria bacterium
AGGCCGTCCAATCCCGCGGCCTTCGCGCGGGTGATCATCTCCTCGAGCGAAAGATTGCCGCTGCTCATCGTGGTATGCAGATGCACGGCCAGAGCGAGTTGCGGCTGGATGTTCGGCGCAGAGGACGAACCATCGGCGGCCAATGCGGTGGCGGCGATCAGCAGGCTCATCACAATGATGCTTTCGGCGATGGGGGGTTCAGGGGGAGAGTGAATGAAGCTTCGCGGGCTCTGCCTGCGAAGGCGGAATCTGAGCCGGCGACATGGCCACAGCCATGGCCGAGTCGAAGCGCATCTCCCCCTGAATAAAATGAAGACACCGCGCAGCGCATTCATTGGGCGGCCGCGCCTCCCCGCTTTTCCTGCAAGAGCCGGCGATAGAGCAGGTCGATCGCTTCCACCATGGCGCGGGCGCTGAACCGATGGTCGACCGATTGTTGAGCCGCCCGTCCCATCCGCCGAAGCTCCTCCGGATCCCGCAGCAACGCGCAGATGGCCTCGGCCAGCGCGGGCGGCGACATGGGCGGCACGAGCAGCCCCGTCTTGCCCGAGTTGATCAATTCCGGCAGGCCGCCGACCTTGCTGGCGACGACCGGACGGCCCATCGCCATCGCTTCGATCACGGTGCGCCCCATCCCTTCGTTGAGCGACGGTTGGACGCAGAGATCGCAGGCGGCGAGATATTTCCACAGTTCCGGCTGCGCGCCGACCATGTGCAGATGGTCGGCGACGCCCAGGGACTTGGCCTGGGCCGCGAGCCGCCCCCGCTCCTCGCCTTCGCCGACGAAGAGCAGTTGCGCCTCGGGAAATGTTCTCAGAATCGCCGGAAACGCCTCGATGAGATCGCGGTGGCCTTTGATCGGCACCAACCGGCCCACGAGGCCGATCAACGGGCCTTTGAGCGGCAGGCCGCAGGCGCGGCGGGCCTCCTCCATCGACGTCGCCGCCTGATCGACCAGGGGCAGATCGACGCCGCTGTGAATGGCGTGCAACCGTTCCTGGGGGACGATCCGCCGTTCGAGATATTCCATCTTGCCGGTGCTGGTCAGCGCGATCAGGCCGTCGGTCAATCGACCGAGCCAGCGTTCGAGCAGCACGATGACGGTCGTCATGGCCGGGCCGTAATAGCCGTAAAAAAGATGGCCGTGCGGCGTGTGGACCACGACCGGCACCCGGCAGAGACGGGCGGCCGGCCGGCCGATGGCGCCGGCCTTCGACGTATGGGTGTGCACCACGGCGGGCTTGATCCGGCGGATCAACCGCACCAGCGCGACGAAGGCGAGCAGGTCCTGAATCGGAGAGATCCGCCGGACCAACGAGGGAATCGTGACCAGCTCGACGCCGGCGGCCCGCACCTCGGCCAGCCGCGCCGCCAGCCGCGCCTCTTCGCCCGGCGTCATCTTCGACTCCCGCGAGGCGCCCGCCGCCAGCGTGACCTGATAGCGCCGTTTATCCAGCCCGATCGCCGTGATGAGCGTATTTTCCGCCGAGCCGCCGCGGTCCAGTCGCGTGATCAGATGGAGCACGGGGATGCGAGGCCGGGTCTCCATTATCGCTGCTTGGCCGGTGGCGGTTCAACCGGTTGAAGCGTCGACCGGCCGGTGTCGTCATAGAGATGTTGCCGTTCCGCATCATTCGGCTGGTACGTTGTTGGGGCATAGCCGTAATAGCGCCAGACACCATAGGCGAGGAACATGCTCAAGACGGCGGCCATCATCGACCAGAAGAGCTGCCAAGCGAAGCGTTTCATTAGAAGTCAGGGGGGAGAGGCTTTTCTCCCCCCTGACAATCCCCCATAGCCGTACGTATCATTTTGTCAGTCAAGGGGGAGAGGCTTTTCTCCCCCTTGACAATCCCCCATAGCCGTACGCTTTTACCCATCGTATTCGGGGGGAGATGCTCAGCTCCCCCCGAGCCCCCCATCGCCGACGGCGTTGTCGAAAGTATTTTCACGAACCTCTCCGTATATCCGACACCGTACGCGTTTCTCCGTTCGAGGCGCCGATCGGGATCGCCACGGACGCCTTGTCCAGTCCCGCCGCCTGCGCTCGAACCGCCGCCAGCATCTCCTCCACCGAGATGGTCATGAGACACTCCTGCGTGCCGAGCGGGCACTCCCCTTCCTGACAGGGGCTGCACCACAACGATTTTCTGACCACCTGATGGCCGTCGCCCACCGGCCACCACCGCACGGGATCGGTCGGCCCGATCGTGGAGACGGTCGGCAAGCCCAGCGCCGTCGCGACGTGCAACGGCCCTGAATTATTGCAGACCATGAGCCGGCAGACGCTCAGCAGGGCGATGAACTCGCGCAGCTCCAGCCCGAAGCAGACCGCCATCTTCACGCCGACGGGCATGCCGATGTGGGCGATGAGCCGCTCTTCCGCCCGCGTGCCGAAGAAGACCACCTGGTGATGATCCTCTTCCACCAGCCGCTTGGCCAGCGCGAGAAACCGGCCCAACGGCCAACGCTGGGTCGGGTAATAACCGCCGGGATGGATGCCGATGATCGGCCGCGCCGGATCGAGTCCGCTGTCGCGCAGTCGCCCGGCGGCGGCGGTTCGCTCGTCGGCCGTGACCACAAGTCGGGGCCGTTCCACGCGCAGCTCCACGCCGATGGCCGCGGCGAGCGCCTGCTGCTGTTCAAGAAATGAGTGGGCGGGGTTGGGCGCGACCGACCGGGTAAAAAAGAGGCCGCGGCCGCGCAACGAAAAGCCGAGCCGATGGCGGGCGCCGGTTTGCCAGGCGATCCACGCGGAGTCGAGCTCTTCCCCGCTGAAGGGATCGATGACCAGGTCGAATTGATCCGCGCGCAGTTGCCGGAGCATCCAGGCCCGTTCGTCCCGCCGGAGCAGCCGGGCTGAGCGCCCTTTCGTCCGCCGCACCACGATGGCCCGATCGACCTCCGGCTGCGCCTGCAGCAGGGGCGCGACCGCGTCCCGGCAGAGCACGGTCAGCTCCGCCGACGGCCAGCGCTGTTTGAGCGCGGCCAGCAGCGGCAGGGTCAAGGCCAGATCGCCCAATCGATCCAGTCGAATCACTAAAATTTTCTTGACCTGATCGGGGTCGAACCGCGGCGACCGCCATGACACGAAGGGCGAGAGGCCGACGAGCGCCGCCGCCCGCGTCGTGTAATAGAGCGCTCTGAGCGCGTCCTTGATCCGCTTCGTGATCATCATGCCGGCTTCTCCGCCACGGCCAGCATCGCCATCGATCGGTTGACGCCGGTCAGATGGAACCAGGCGCGGGCCAAGCGATCGACCGTGCGCTTGCGCCAATCGACATCCTCGACGTCCAGCCCCATCGTCCGGAGCCGGAAGCCGCAGGCCGTCAAGACTCGCGCCAGACTTTCCGGCGTGAAGTGGAAGAGATGCAATTCCTTTTCGCCCGGCGTATAGAGCCGGATCGGACGCCCCTTGCACACTCGATAGACGACGTTGAAGAGATGGCTCAACCGATTCGGCACCGCGACAAAGAGCAGCCCGCCGGGCCGCAACAGCCGATAGACTTCCCGCAATTCATTGGTTGGATCTTCCAGATGTTCCAGCACGTGCCACATCGTCACGAGATCGAACGAGCCGGCCGCGTAGCCGATCGACCGCAACGGACCGGCCGTGATGGGCAGCCCCAATCGCCGGCCCGCCTCTTCGACGGCATAGGCGGACAGCTCCGTGCCCGCGCAGTCAAAGCCCGCCGTTCGGGCCGCCTCCAGAAATCCCCCGTCGCCGCAGCCGACATCGAGCAGCTTGCCGCCATGCCGCTGGTCCTTCACGATCTGCAACCGCTCCCGCCAGAGATCACGGCGGGCCAGTCGTTGTGTCGTCATCCACTCGGCGTAGTAGGCGGCGTCATTATAATGATGCTCCAGCTCCGGGAGGGTCGGCGCCGGCGTGACGAAGGCGACGCCGCATTGGGCGCAGGCGTCGACCCGGATCTCGCCGCTCCGTTCCAGCGGCACGGTCGAACATCCGTGACAGAGCGGACAGCCGACGACCGGCATGGCCGTCGCGCCCCGCGCTGCGCTCACCATGACCGTGGGCGCGATCATGCGCGCACCTCGGGCCACGCCGTTCCCAACAGTTTTTCATAGACTGCTTCGATCCGTCGGGCATGTTCTGTTGCGCTAAAGCACTGCTTCACCCGCTGCCGGCCGGCCGCTCCCATGCGTTGCCGAAGCTCCGGATCGGTGATGAGCCGCTCGATGGCCTGCGCCAGCGCGGCCGCATCCTCGGAGGGCACCAGGAGCCCCGTCTGCCCATCGATCACCGCTTCCGGGATGCCGCCGACGGCCGA
>JBGPUQ010000110.1:0-4285 GCA_041491185.1 Nitrospiria bacterium
CCTCGATTATTGCGCGATGGGACCGACGGTGGTGATCTATCCCGAAGGGGTCTGGTATTTTGTCGATACGCCGGACGATGTCAAAGAGATCGCGGAGCGGCACATTCTCAAGGGCGAAACCGTCGAGCGGCTGCGGATGCCACGCAAACAGCCGAGACCGTCGATGGTGCAGTCGACCGGGTTCCCTGCTTCAGGAGTCGCACCGGAGTGATCAACTTCAAGTCGCGGCTTGTGCTGTGTTCAAGTCTGCTGTGGCTCATCGTCCTCCCGTCGCGAGGCGGTGCGGCCACCCCGCCGACGGATGAACACTGGACTCACTGGCAGCTCTTCACCGTGGTTCGAGCGCTGGCGAGCGACAAGACATCGGTGTGGGTCGGAACCGATCATGGATTGATGCGGTTTGATCCCGAGACGTTGGACAAAACCATCTATGGAACCGGCGAGGGACTCCTCAGCACGGTCGTGCTCTTTGTGAAGGTGGCGCCCGACGGTCAGGTCTGGGCGGGCACGGCGGGTGGCGGTCTCTCCCGATTTGATGGGAAAGGCTGGGTGGCCTACACCCCGTACGGTTATGGCTCGCTCAATTATGGCGCGGCCTGGACCACATGGCCGCACGGCCGTGGCCTCGGCGATTTATGGGTCTATAATATTGCGTTTGATCGGGATGGCGGGTTGTGGGCGGCGACCTGGAAAGGGTTAAGCCGGTTTGACGGGAACGGATTTCATACCTTCACGGTGGAGGACGGTCTCATCGACAAATGGATCTATACGCTGGCGATTGATGGGGAGGGACGGATCTGGTGCGGGACGGAAGGCGGCGTCTCGCGTTATGATCCTCGCGCCGGGAAAAAACCGTCGGCGCAGTGGGTGAGCTGGACGAATGCGGATGGCGTCGGCGCGCCGATTCAAACCGTGATGCCGGAGGTAGGGGCGGGTTTGAAACCCGCCCCTACGCTCTATTCCAGCAGCCACCATGCGGCCGGCGGTCCGAAGGATATTTCCCGACCGGTGAATCCGAATTACATCGCGGCGTCGCTCTTCGATCGCGACGGCCATCTGTGGGTCGGCACGCTGGGCGGCGGGCTCGCCCGGTATGACGGCCGGCGGTGGACGAGTCTGACGACCAAGGACGGCCTCGGCGGGAATGTCGTCTATGCGCTGGCGATGGATCGGCAGGGCCGGCTCTGGATCGGGACCGATGACGGCGTGAGCCGGTATGATTTTCAGCACTTCACCAATTTTCGCAAAACGGACGGTTTGTTCGCCAGCGGCGTCTACGCGGTGGCGGTGGATGCGCGGGGCGACAAATGGTTCGGCAGCTACGGACAATTGAGCCGCTATCAGGGTGACTGACGTGATGACTCCGCCTCAAAAAAAATCGAGTTTCATGGATGGCAAGCTGGACAAGCAGATCATGGCGCTGATCGAGGCGTGCGGCGGGAGCCCCGACGACGATCTGATCAAGGAGATGATCATCACCGCGCTCAAGCTGGTGGAACATGAGGACGGCCGCGGCGACCTGAAAATTCTCCATCGGGCGATGCGGGAATTGCGCTACGCCTTCAAGGTTTTTTCCGGCTACCGGCACGTGCGCAAAGTGACCGTCTTCGGTTCGTCCCGAACGAGCGAGGATGATCCCGTCTACCAGTTGGCCGAGCGCTTCGCGCAGGCGATCGTGCAGCGCGGTTTCATGGTGATCACTGGCGCGGGCGAAGGGGTGATGAAGGGGGCCCAGGGTGGAGCGGGGCGGGCGATGAGCTTCGGCGCCAACATCGTCTTGCCCTTTGAGCAGGTGCCGAACGAATATATTCAAGATGATCCCAAATTAGTGACGTTTCGCTATTTTTTCACCCGCAAGTTGATGTTTTTAAAAGAAGCTCACGGTGTGGTGCTCTTTCCCGGCGGCTTCGGCACACTGGATGAATGTTTCGAAGTGATGACGCTGATCCAGACGGGCAAGAGCGATATCGTGCCACTCGTCTTGCTCGACGTGCCGGGCGGCACCTACTGGCACCACTGGCGCGATTACGTGGAAGAGCATCTGTTGAAGCCGGGCATGATCTCCGAAGATGATATTCACCTTTTCCGGCTGGCCCACGATGAAGAAGAGGCGGTGGAAGAGATCGCGCATTTTTACTCCCTCTATCATTCCAGCCGGTTTGTGAATGATCAACTGGTCATTCGCGTGCAACGGCGGCCGACGGCGGCGCAGGTCGATGCGCTGAACGGCGAGTTCGCCGATATGCTGACGTCCGGCAAAATCCGCTTGAGCGAGGCGCTGCCGGAGGAGGAGAACGAGCCGCTGTTGCGGGAGCTGCCCCGGCTGGTGGCGCCGTTCAACCGCCGTTACTGCGGCCGGCTGCGGCAATTGATCGATGCGTTGAATAATCTGCCGATTTGACCGGTCAGACCTTCAGAGGGAGAAGCCATTCAGATGGCGAATGAGCTGACGAAGACATTGGAACCTCCGGCGAAGTTTTTTGATGAACGGTTCGGGTTGGACCAGGCGATGCTGGAGCGGGTCATCGGCCGCGCGCTGGGCGGGACCGTGGATTATGCGGATCTCTACGCCGAGTACCGGATCACCGAAGCCCTGTCGCTGGACGAGGGGATCGTCAAGCAGGCGACCCGATCGTTGACGCAAGGCGCCGGGCTTCGCGCGCTGTCGGAGGAAAAAACCGGCTACGCCTATACCGATGAGATCACGCTGGACCGCCTGATGCTGGCGGCCCGCCAGGCGAAGGCGATTTCCCGGCAATCGGGTGATGCGGCCGCCTCGAGCGGACTGATCCGCGGCAGCCAGGAGGCCGGCCGCGATCTCTATGCGCTCCGGCAACTGCCCACGGAGACGACGCTTGAAGAAAAACTCGATCTGCTGCACCGGGTCGACCGGATCGCCCGCGCCTACGATCCCCGGATCACGAACGTGATCGCCTCGATCGCCTGCGAGGAGAAGCTGGTGGTGATTGCCGGCTCCGACGGCCGGGTCGTGGGCGATCGGCGGCCGTTGCTGCGGCTCAACGTGACCTGCATCGCCGAGGAGAAGGGCCAGCGCCAGACGGGCAGCTTCGGCGGCGGGGGGCGGTTGGAGTTCGGTTATTTGATCGATCAGGAACGATTTGCGCGCTATGCCCGAGAGGCGGCCCGTCAGGCGATCGTCAACCTCTCGGCGAAAGATGCGCCGGCCGGCACCATGACGGTCGTGCTGGGACCGGGCTGGCCGGGCATTCTGTTGCACGAAGCGATCGGCCACGGGTTGGAAGCGGATTTTAATCGCAAGGGGGTCTCGGCGTTCTCAGGGCGATTGGGGCAGCGGGTGGCGTCGGAGTTGTGCACGATCGTCGATGACGGGACGATCCCCAACCGGCGGGGCTCGCTCAACGTGGATGATGAGGGGACGCCGACGAGCCGCACGGTGTTGATCGAACGGGGGATCTTGAAGGGCTATTTGCAGGATCGGCTCAATGCGCGGCTGCTCGGCATGCCGTTGACCGGCAACGGCCGTCGCCAGAGTTTTGCCCATCCGCCGATGCCCCGCATGACGAATACCTTCATGCTGGCCGGCGAGTCGGATCACGACGACATTATTCGATCCGTGACGTCCGGACTCTATGCCGTCTCGTTTGGCGGCGGGCAGGTCGACATCACCAACGGCAAGTTCGTCTTCTCGGCCAGCGAAGCCTATCTGATTGAAAACGGGAAAATCACCGCGCCGGTCAAGGGCGCCACGCTGATCGGCAACGGCCCCGATGTCCTCACGCGCGTGAGCATGGTGGGCAATGATCTGGCGCTGGATGAAGGCGTCGGTGTCTGCGGCAAGGACGGCCAGTCGGTGCCGGTCGGCGTCGGCCTGCCGACGATCCGGATCGACGGACTGACGGTCGGAGGAACCAGTGTCTGATCGACGACCGGTGAAACTCGATCCCCGGTCATTGGCGACCGACGTGCTGGCCCAGGCCAAACGGATGGGCGCCACGGCGGCCGACCTCCTCTATGTCGAAGCGGATAGTCTGTCCGCGCGGGTTCGCATGGGGGGGATCGAGCGGCTCGAATCGGCCCAGGAAAAACGGCTGGGGCTGCGCTGCTTTTTCGACCATCGGTCGGCGTCGACCTCGACGTCGGATCTGTCGCCCGATGCCGTCCGGCGGCTGGTCGAGGAAACCTGCCGGCTGGCGAAGGTGACGGCGGAAGATCCCTTCTCCGGATTGCCGGAGGCGCGCGAGTTGGCGTCGACGATTCCGGATCTCGACCTCTGGGATCCGGCGGCCGCCGACCTGACGGCGGA
>JBGPUQ010000111.1:0-4279 GCA_041491185.1 Nitrospiria bacterium
ATCGAAGAATCATTGGAGTCGGACTGCTGGTGGGTATGTTGTTCTGCGCGGCGGATGTCGTGGCGGAAGAGGCGGCGCCGGCCGCCGGCCGGTTGACCCTGCAAGAGGCGATCACGATCGGGCTCGGTCACCATCCCAGTCTGCTCGCGGCCCAGGGTTCGTTGCAGGTGCAGCAGGCGCTGGTGGGCGTGGCCCGGTCGAATCTTCTCCCTCAATTAAATCTCGGATCCGATTACACGCGCGCGACCGGGAATAGCAGCCGTCTTGGCACCACCCCGGCCGCGAACTCCGGCGAATCATCCAACAGCTATCGGGCGAACCTCTCGCTGCAGCAACTGATCTTCGATTTTGGGAAAACCAGCGCCGACGTGGCGGCGGCCAGAGAGAATATGAAGGGCAGCGAACTGAGCAAGGAGGACTCGCGACAGACCGTCGTGGTCAACGTCAAGGTGGCCTACTACGGGCTGTTGGCGGCCCGCCATTTGCTGCAGGTGCAGGAAGAGACGGTCAGACAATCTCAGGAACATCTCGATCAGACGGAAGGTTTCTACCACGCGGGCACGCGCACAAAATTTGACGTCACGAACGCGGAGGTGACCCTCACCAATGCGCAGCTCGCGCTGATCAAGGCGAGGAATCTCGTGGAGGTGGCCCGGGTGACGCTGGCCAATGCGATGGGTGTCCCCGACCAGCCCATCGGCGAACTGGAAGAGCTGTTGACGTTTGAAAAGGTCGAGATCTCGGAAGAGCAGGCGCTCAAGGAGGGGCTTGCGGCGCGGCCGGACTTGCTGTCGCTGTCGGCCCAGCGTCTGGGGGCGGAGGCGTCGGTTCGATCGGCCCAGCGGACCTATTTCCCCGTCCTCTCGGGTATTGCGGACTATGGTTACGACGGCAAAAACTTTCCGCTGGTCCATAATTGGGATGCGGGGGTGAACCTGACCATTCCCATTTTTTCCGGTTTTCTCACGCAATCCCAGGTCGCCGAAGCCCGTGGGAATCTGCTCGTGGCCGGGGCGAACGAAGAGGCGCTCCGGCAGCAGGTCATCCTGGAAATCCATCGGACGTTTTCAACCCTCCAGGAAGCCGAAGAACGGGTGCGAACATCGGAGGTGGTGGTGCGTCAGGCCAAGGAGAATTTGGATCTGGCCAACGGACGGTTTCAGGCCGGCGTCGGCACATCAATCGAGCAGACCGACGCCCAGGTGCTGCTGGCGAACGCCAAGACCGCCCAGGTACAGGCGCTCTTTGACGACCGGGTGGCCGAGGCGGCACTGAAGAAAGCGATGGGACGAAAAGAATAATGGGAATCTTGCGCCGTACTGGATTCAAGAACAGGTGGCTGCTGCTCGGCGGTCTGCTGATGATCGTGATCATTGCGGGCGCCCTCTTCCTTCGAGGTGGTGAGTCGGCCGCGCAGTACAAAACCAAAAAGGTCGAGCGCGGGGAGATCACGGCCACCGTCTCGGCGACCGGGAAGGTCAACGCGGTGGTCACCGTGCAGGTCGGCAGCCAGGTCTCCGGAACGATCCAACGGCTCTTCGCCGATTTCAATTCCCAGGTGAAAAAAGATCAGATCGTGGCCCAGATCGATCCGGCCCTCTTTGACGCCCAGGTCGAGCAGGCCCGGGCGAAGTTGGAAAATGACAGGGCCAACGTGGACAAGGCAAAGGTGGTCCTGGTGGATGCCAGGCGGAACCTCGGCCGAATGGAGGAACTGCTCTCCAAAAATCTGATTGCCCAGAGCGATAAAGATACCGCGCAGACCACCTCTGATTCCGCGCTCGCCGGGCTGAAGGCCGCCGAGGCGCAGGTTCAGCAGGATCAGGCCGCGCTTCAACTCGCCGAGACCAATCTCCGTTACACCACGATCCGATCGCCGGTGGATGGGATCGTCATCTCCCGGAGCGTGGATGTGGGCCAGACCGTGGCCGCCTCGCTGCAGGCCCCGGTCCTGTTTACCATTGCTCAGGATCTGACCGAGATGCAGGTTGACAGCAGTGTGGATGAGGCCGATATCGGGAAAATCCGGGTCGGTCAAGAGGCCGAGTTCACCGTGGACGCCTATCCTGAGAGCCCGTTTCACGGGACGGTCCACGACATCTATAACCAGCCGCTCATCGTCCAGAACGTCGTGACCTACGATGCCATCATCCGGGTGAAGAATCCCGATCTGAAACTCAAGCCGGGGATGACGGCTAACATCACGATCACGGTCGGCCATGCCGCCGATGCCGTCAAGCTGCCCAACGCGGCGCTTCGGTACAGCCCCGAGAAGAGTGCCGCTCAGGATGCCCCGGCAAAAACGGGGAAAGCCGCTGGAACCACGGTCTGGATCTTGAAGCACGGCAAATCAGTTTCGGTATCGGTCACCCTGGGGTTGAGCGACGGAAGCTACACCGAGGTGGTGACCGGGGCGCTGACGCCGGACGATGAAGTGATCGTCGAAAAGATCCAAAAGAGCGGCTCGTCGCCGGGCGCCGGTCGACCTCCGTCATTCCGCTTCTGACACGATCATGCCGCCGCTCATCCAGATTGAGGATCTCTGGAAGATTTATCGAACCGGCGAGATCGAACTGGCCGCGTTGAAAGAGGTCTCTCTGTCCGTGGCCCACGGGGAGTTTATCGCCATCATGGGCGCGTCGGGATCGGGGAAGTCGACCCTGATGCATATCCTGGGTTGCCTGGACCGGCCGACGCGCGGCCGCTATCTGCTGGACGGGGTGGAGGTCGGCGGGCTGACATCCAACGATCTCGCCCGGATCCGGAATCAGAAGATCGGGTTTGTCTTTCAGGGATTCAATCTTCTTCACCGGACGACCGCGATCGAAAACGTGGAGCTGCCGATCCTGTACGATGGTTTATCGGCCCGCGAGCGGACCGAACGGGCCGGCGAGGCGCTGGAGCGGGTGGGATTGGGCGACCGGCGCCATCACTATCCCAATCAACTCTCCGGCGGACAGCAGCAACGGGTGGCGATCGCGCGGGCGCTGGTGATGCGGCCGCCGTTGATCCTGGCCGACGAGCCGACCGGCAACCTCGATAGCCGGACCTCGGTGGAGATCATGGCCCTCTTTCAGGCGCTCAATCGCGACGGCATCACGATGATCATGGTGACCCACGAATCGGATATCGCCGGCTATACCTCCCGGATCGTCACCTTCCGGGATGGAACCATTCGTTCCGATCTGCCGGTCGCCGCGCCGTTGAATGCCACCGCGATGCTGGCGAAAGGACGGTCGGAATCTCAGGAAAACGACATCGGACGATCGGATGTGAAGGCGATGCCGGGGCCATGAATCTTCTGGTGACCTTCAAGATCGCCGCGCGCGCCCTGGCCCGCAATACGATGCGATCGGTGCTGACGATGCTGGGGATCATCATCGGCGTCGGATCGGTCGTCGCCATGGTGGCGGTCGGGCAGGGGGCCAAGGCGCAGGTCGAGTCCCAGATCGCCAGCATCGGCTCCAACATGTTGTTGATCTATCCGGGCAGCACGACCCAGGGAGGGGTGCACAGCGGTTCGGGCAGCGTGACCACGTTGACGGAGGACGATGCGAGCGCGGTTCAGAAGGAGCTCTCCTCCGTGCGGCTGGCGGCCCCATCGCTTCGAACGGTGGCCCAGGTGGTCAGCGCGAACCAGAACTGGTCGACGGCGGTGAACGGCAGCACCCCGCCGTTTTTTGACATCCGCGACTGGCCGCTCGAGTCGGGCAACATCTTTACCGACTCTGATGTGACGGGAGCGACCAAGGTGGCGGTTCTCGGCAAGACCGTGGCCAAGAACCTCTTCGGCTCACGGGACCCCGTCGGGCAAATTGTCCGGATCGGCAACGTGCCCTTCAGGGTGGTGGGGTTGCTCTCCGCCAAAGGCCAGTCGGCCATGGGGCAGGACCAGGACGATACCGTGATCATTCCCTTTTCCACCCTCCAGAAACGGATCATGGGCGTGACCTATGCCGGCGCCATTCTGGTGTCCGCCAATTCCCCTCAGGACACCGTGGTGGCGCAGGAGCAGATCCGCTTGCTGCTCAGGCAACGACACCACATCCCGCCCGGGCAGGATGACGATTTCACCGTTCGAAACATGGCCGATATCGCCGCGGCCGCCGCGGCCTCGTCCCGCGTGATGACGCTGCTACTGGGCAGCATCGCCTCGGTCTCCCTGCTGGTCGGCGGGATCGGGATCATGAATATCATGCTGGTCTCGGTGACGGAACGGACTCGAGAGATCGGTATTCGGATGGCGGTGGGCGCGAGGAGTCGTGACATTCTGCTGCAA
>JBGPUQ010000112.1:0-4273 GCA_041491185.1 Nitrospiria bacterium
GCGAAGATCCGTCATGAATTGGAGACCTACAACGCGCTGATTCCGGGCCCCGGGGAGTTGTCGGCCACGCTGTTTATCGAAATCACCGAACCGGATCGGGTCAAAGAACTGCTTGACCGGTTGATGGGCATCGATGAGCCGAAACGAATCTGGCTGGAACTGGGTGACGAGCGATGTGAGGCCGTGTTCGAAGCCGGCCACAGCAGCGAGGAGAAATTAAGCGCCGTCCATTACCTGCGGTTTCGTTTGACCCCGGAGCATCAGCGGCTGTTGGGCGACCTACGCCTGCCCGCACGACTCATGATTGACCATCCGCACTATCAGGCCAGCGCGGAATTGAGCCTGGCTATCCGTCAATCTCTGATTGCCGATCTGTTGTAGCGTACGGCGATGGGGGGTTGTCAGGGGAGGAGAGGAGCATCTCCCCCCTGACTTTAAAGATTCAACGTGGTCTGCCATTGTTCAGAGCGGTAGCGCCAGACGACGCAGACCATGCGAACCGTCCAATCGAGCACCATCACGCTCCACACCCAGCCGATCGTCAATCCCCACCAGGTCGCGGCCGCGGCGGCCGGCACGCGGATGAGCCAGGCGCCGATGATCGTCACCACCAGGAGAAACCGCGTATCCCCGGCGCCCTTGAGCGATCCGGAGACAACCATCGTGATGGCGAGCGGAATCTGAAGCAGCGCGACGATTTTCAAAAAGAGCGTGCCGTAGGCGAGCACCGACGCATCGGTCGTAAAGGTGCGCAGCAATACATAGGGGAAAAAGAAAAAGAGCAGCCCCATCCCGGCCATGAGCAGGACGGCCAGCCGGTTGGCCTCCCAGCTCTCGATCTTCGCTTTGGCCAGTTTCTGCGCGCCGATACTCTGACCAACCGCTGTGGCGGCGGCCAGCGCCAGGCCGTTGCCCGACATAAACGAGAGCGCCTCAATACTCAGCCCCACCTGGTGGGCGGCATAGACCACCGTTCCGTAGCCCAGCACAATTTTCGCGTAGGCAATCTGCGACGCCTGCTGCAACAGACGATCCAGTGTGATGGAAAAGCCGACGCGCACGATCCGGCGACCGGACCGGAGGACGATCCTGCTGAAGGGTCGTCGCAGCGCACTCCCCGACAGGTATCCGCCGGCTCTTGCCCGCATGAGCAGAAAGAGGGCGCCGACGCATTCCGAGATCCCCACGGCCAGCGCCGCGCCGTTGACCCCGAGCGCGGGTGCTCCCCATCGGCCGTAGATGAGCGGATAGGCGATGACGATGTGCAGCACGTTGACGATGATGACGGCGATCATCGGCGTCGTGGTATTGCCGGTGCCGTGCATGACCGCGATGAGTTGATCGACGACGATGGTGAAGGGAAAGAGACCGAAGATGATGAGCAGATAGCCGTCCATCAGCGCGGTCATCACCGGCGTCGCGCCCAGCCAGCGCGCGCTGGCGGGTCCGACGGCCATGCCCAGCAGACTCAACCCGACGGCGCAGAGTGCGGCGAGGAAGAGCGAATGGGTCGCGATCCGGGCCGCGTCATGGCGTCGTTTGGCCCCCCAGAGTTGTGACACCAGGATGGTGGTGCCCATCGTCAGACCGGCAACGAGATTGATGGCGAGGAAGACCAGGAGTTGACTGAGGCCGACGGAGGCGATGGCGTCGGCGCCCAATCCGCCGACCAGAAAGATGTCGACGATATTGACCATCCGTTCCAGGAGGCTGCTGGCGATGACCGGCAGCGCCAGGATGAGGATGCGGCGACGGATGGACGGCATACGGAGGGCGATGACGTCAGTGGGGCGATCGGTTGAGCCGGAACGGATCGGACGGGAGGGTGCGTACGGATACCGCGATGGAACATTCCAACGGCGGCGCCCGGCGAGGCCGTGAAACGGACCGGCTACTGTTGATACGGCTCCGATGCCGGCGGTTTGCTTGCGGTGGTGTCGCCTTTCGTGATGTTGACGATTTTAACGTCAAAGTGGAGCGCTTTGCCGGCCAACGGGTGATTGAAATCGAGCACGATGGTCTTTTCCTTGATCTCCTGAACTTTGGCCCGGATGACGGTGCCATGCGGTCCTTCCGATTGAATATATTGCCCCACTTTTCGGGCTTCCTCCGGGACCATGCTGAGATCCACTTCCTCGATCGCCTTGGGGTCGATGGGGCCGTAGGCCTCATCCGGCTGGAGGTCCATCGACTTTTTGTCGCCGACCTTTAATCCGGCCAGTTGCTTCTGCATGCCGGGAAGAATGTGTTTGCTGCCCTGCGTATAGGTAAACACTTTTTTCCCGACGTTGGAATCGATGGTCCCGCCGTCTTTGGTCGAGAGCGTATATTCGATTGAAATGTCATTGCCGTCCTGGACGTTCAGCGGGGTCTGTTTCTCAGCGGCGGAGCTCTCCGTCATGAACGTTGCGCAGGCCCAGATCGCGACGGCGACAGCCACGACGTGCCGGAACCGGTCGGTTCGGATCGTTGTGTGGGTCGGATGGCGGGACGGGGTGATCATCACAGTGCTCCCTTCGGTCATGGTTGACCGGCCGCGGTCGGTGAGTGCCGGGTGCAGATCGGTCACGTTGGTGTTGACGGAGTGTAGCAAATCAACCCGGGCGGGTCAATAATGTGTCCAGGCCTGACCCGCCTCGCCGACGGTTGAGCCACCAGCAGTTGGCCCAGCCATCTGCTCGTGATATGATCGTTCCACCATGACCGATATCGAAGCCGTCCGGCAACACCGGAAGCTCTTTCTCGCCAACCAGCGGTTCTATGCGGCGTTTGAGAGTCTGGATATCAAACAGATGGCCGAGGTCTGGGAGCACGATGAGCGGGTGCAGTGCATCCATCCCGGCTGGCCCAGACTGGCTGGCTGGACGAATGTGCGGGACAGTTGGGTCCGTATTTTCAATAACGCTCGATCGATGCAGTTTCAGATCGCCGACACGCAGATCACCGTCCAGGGCTCCGTCGCATGGGTCGTCTGCATCGAGCGGATTACGATGACCATTGATGAATCGCAGCAGGAGACCCAGGTGCTGGCCACGAATATCTTCGTGGAGCGGGATGACCACCCTGAGGAACACCGCTGGCTGATGGTCCATCATCACGGCTCGCCGATTTTTCAACGGCCGCCGGAGAGCGACGACTCAGCCGACCGCTAAGCGAGCGATTCAGATGTATGTGGCAAACGCCTTCAGTGCGCTCGCCAGTTCCGGCGCCTGTTTGGCATAGGTGGCGATGGGAATGCCGGCGTCGATCGCCTCCCAGGCCTGCCGGATTGATCGGGCGCCGGCTCGCGCTCCCTTTGGATGACCGATCACGCCGCCGCCGCAGAGAAAGATAAAATCGCGGCCGAAGATTTGATGATGGACGGCCATCGTGCCCGCATGTTGCCCGCCGCCGATGGCGGGAAACGCCGGCCGCAGTCCGCCCCACTCCATGGCGCAGATCTCCCTGATCGTTTCGACGTCGCGCCGCGTCGCCTTGAGCGATCCCTGCAACGCGGGATAGAGGATGACGTCGCCGCCGAAGAGACGGACGAACTTGGCCCAGGCGCCCACGCTCATCCCGTGGCGCTGCCAGAGCCAGCCGCTCATCGCCATGTGGGCCATCATGGGCACCAGGTTCAAGGCGGCGAGAGCATGAAACTCCGGGAAGCCGATTGCCGCCGGCGCGCACATCGCGATGCCGCCGCCCGTTGCCACGCCCTCTTCGTAGAGCGACCGAATCTGGTGGACCGGTCCCACGGCGTGCACCATGAAGTGCTTTCGCTCGCCGGTTTCCGCCTCGGCCCGTTGCGCGGCTTCGACGCAGGCGCGGATGCGCGCCACATAGTCGCTCCGGCTCTCCTGCAACAATTCATCGCTCTTGCAGACGTCGATGCCGCCGACGAAACATTCATAGGCGAGATCGCCGAATTCCTTGGGGGAGAGTCCCTGCGACGGTTTGACGACCGAGATGAAAATGGGACGGTCCCTGATCCCGAGCTGGCGCCGTACGCCCTGAGCCCCCCAACGAGGGCCGCCCAGCGTTCGGGCGAGGCGCGGAGGCAGTTCGAAATCGACGAGTTGAATCGATCGTAACGCGTTGAGACAGGAGATCTCGCCGGCGATCGAAAGAATCAGACCGTAGGCCGATTGAATCGGCTCTGAGACGACGTCGATCGTGACGCGCCCCCGGGTCTTGCTTCGTCGGATCGTCGTGACGGCGGCTTCCATCGCTTTGACCCGACGATGCTCATATTGGGTCACCCGCACGCCGAGGCTCTGCTCGCGGGCCACGA
>JBGPUQ010000113.1:0-4249 GCA_041491185.1 Nitrospiria bacterium
CCTGTGACCAAGGTTTTCAGGAGAGCCGGATGCGGGAAATCCGCACGTCCGGTTCGACGAGGGGACGGTGAGTAACGGATTACTCCGTTGCTCTCCGTCCTACTCTACCGATTCGGGTTTCGGCCTTTCAACCACCTCGATCAGCTTTGGGGCTCTGCTTTAAACTCGACGAATTCCGACGCACTACACTAGTTGCGACACCGGCCGCTTTGGCAGAACCAGGCCAAGGAGGCGAAAATCCACGATTGCGGCGGTGCCGATCAGAACAGCCAGTCCAGTGATGTGAATGGATTCGATCACGGGAAACAGCCATTCGGAATCGTTGATCGCGTTCGCAACCCACGTATGGGCAAGCCAGCGGAAGAAGTGAAGTAGGTCCATCCCATGCCCTCAGGTCGCTTGAACCCGGGAAAGCCGTGGTAAGGCCGTCATCTTGACAGGATAATCTATCATAGAGAATAATACTATACGTCAAATGAGGGATAGTTTGAAGCGCCTGATCGCTTTTTCGGTGACGGCAGCGGGGTTGGGCCTTCTGATGGCGGCGACTCCAACTCCCGCATATCGGGCGCCCCGCTCGGCGGACGGCAAGCCCGACTGGAACGGCATTTGGCAGTCCCTGAACACTGCAAATTGGGATATCCAGGGCCATGCTGCGCGCGCGTCGCAGGTAGTGGCGCTCGGCGCGGCCGGAGCGGTTCCCGCTGGACTAGGCGTGATAGAGGGGAACGAGATCCTTTACCTGCCGGCGGCGGTGGCAAAAAAGAAGGAGAATTTTGAAAACAGGCTGGCGGCCGATCCGAAGGTATTTTCGCGGCCGTGGAAGATGAGCATGCCTCTTTATCGACGTCTCGAAAAAATGCTCAGCTCCTGGAATTCAAATGCGTGGAGTTCGCTGAAGAGCTGATGTACGGGCCTCTTCGCAAACATCCGGCCAAATGAAAGACAATGGCGCATCGATTTTTAGCCTCGACGGGTGCTCTGGCATTTGCCCTTTGCGGTGATGTCGCTGGCTCCGGCGCCAGTCGACGGCCAGTCCCGGCCCGCGCCACCGAAGAAATGGACTCCGCCACGCACACCGGACGGCCAGCCGGACCTGCAAGGAATATGGTCGAACGCTACCATTACGCCCTTTGAACGGCCCAAGGAGCTCGCAGGGAAAGAGTTCTTTACAGAACAGGAAGCGGCTGACTACGAAAAGAGAATCGTGAAGGAGGGTAATCGGGATCTCCGCGGCAGCGATGCTGCTTCCGACCTGAAAGGAGCTTACAACGAACTCTGGTTCGATCGCGGATCAAAGGTCGTACCGACCCGACGAACGTCCCTGGTGGTCGATCCCCGCGATGGGAAAGTTCCACCCTTGACCCCGGAGGCGCAGAAGGCGGCGGCGGGCCGTGAAGAGATAGCGCGACGCCCGCCCGAAGGCCCGGAAGACCTGCCCTTGCTGGTGCGCTGTCTGGTTTGGCCGACGGTCGGGCCGCCCATGCTTCCCACGGCCTACAACAACAACTATCAGATTCTACAGAGTCCTGGATACGTCAGTTCGGCCGGCGAACGCAAGAAGTTCATCGGCATGTGGAGGCTGATCAGCGGCGAGTCCAAGGACCAGGCCACCGGGGTGGTCTCCTATCCCTGGGGAAAGAATCCATTCGGAAGGCTTTTGTATGACGAGGCGGGACGGGTGTTTGTCCAATTGATGAACCCCGGCCGCCGGTCGGTCGGCGTGTCGAATCGTGGTGCGGCAGCGGCAATCGCGTCGTCGACGGCTGATGAGATGCGGGCGATGCTTACCGGCTTCAACGCGTACTTTGGAACCTTCGATGTAGACCAGGCTGCCGGCACCGTGATCCACCACCTCCAATCCGCACTGATTCCAAGCTGGGTCGGAACCGACCAGCGGCGGAGGTATGAGTTTTCCGCCGCTGGTGAACTCATCATTTTGAACACCGCGAGCGGGGCCGGCTACCGATTGGTCTGGCAACGCGATGGGAAATAAGCGACCCCGATCAAAGTCAGACGGAAGGAAAAATGAAAAAACATTGCGGCTGTTCCCAATCGCATTCCTCGGGTCGGCGGCAGATCCGGCCGGCTACGAGCATTGGACCGCGGAGCAATTCCGGGAGCACGAAAATGCGCTGCATAAGGGCATGAAAGACGGGCTTGCGAGCGAGACGCTAGGGAGTTGGGAAAATCACCTGCTCCTGAAAACACGCCGCGAGTCCAGTAGCGGCCGCGCGGAATTGCACCAGAAACAGCCGGACCCGATTGTCGTTCAGTCCGGGCACGCGACGATCATTATCGGCGGTAGGATTCTCAACGGCCAGACAACCGCTCCGAACGAGATTCGCGGGACCGCGATCGAGGGCGGCGAGAGGCAGCGCTCAAGGCCGGAGACGTTGTGCATGTGCCCGTAAGAACACCGCACCAGGTAATCGACACCAGCAAGGCGTTCGACTATATCGTATTGAAAGTGGACCCGCAGTAGACCGGCAAACTTTGGCTGCCCCTATAATGACGGAATGCCCTTGAACAAAGGCCGCGAGCTGCGCAGCCGGCAATGGTTTCACGGACCGGATTACTACAACTTTGCCCGCCGCGCCTACGTGCGATCGCAAGGGCTATCGGGAGATCTCTTCAACGGCCGGCCCGTGATTGGTATCTGCAACTCGTGGAGCGAGTTGAATAGCTGCAATCTTCACTTGCGCGATGTGGCGGAGGCCGTGAAGCGCGGGGTCTGGGAGGCGGGCGGAGTTCCTCTCGAGTTCCCGACCATATCACTGGGCGAGACCTACATGCGCCCCACCGCAATGCTCTTTCGCAACCTCATGGCGATGGATGTGGAGGAGTCGATTCGCGCAAATCCGGTGGACGGCGTGGTCCTTCTCTGCGGGTGCGACAAGACTACACCCGCGCAGCTAATGGGTGCTGCGAGCGCCGATATCCCCGCCATCATGGTTCCCGGCGGTCCTATGATCGCCGGTCAATTCCACGAACAGCGTATCGCCTCGGGCACGGACGGCCGCAAGCTCTTCGACCAGTATCGGGCCGGAGTAATGACCGACGAAGATCTATGCGAGTTGGAGGTCTGCATGGCGCGCAGTACCGGTCACTGCACCGTAATGGGGACCGCGTCCACCATGACCAACATTGCCGAAGCTTTGGGGATGACTCTTCCTGGCTGCGCCTCAATTCCCGCGGTCGATTCCAGACGTAAGGCCATTGCGCAGGAGAGCGGAAAGCGAATCGTGGATATGGTTTGGGAAGACTTGCGCCCGTCCCATATCATGACCCGGCAATCGATCGAGAACGCGATAACTGCTTGCATGGCATTGGGCGGCTCCACCAACGCCGTGGTGCACCTGGTGGCGATCGCCGGACGTCTGGGCATCGATCTTCCGCTGGATGAATTCGAGCGCATCTCGAAACGGACGCCGTATCTCGCCAATATCAAGCCGTCCGGCAGCTATCTCATGGAGGATTTCTTCAACGCCGGCGGTCTTCCTGCATTGCTGAAAGAAGTCCTCCCGCTGCTGAATCAGGATTGCATCGCCGCCAACGGCAAAACGCTTGGTGTGAACGTGCAAAAAGCAGCCTGCTATAACACCGACGTGATCCGCCCCGTAACCAATGCTCTGAATGAAGAAGGAGGCATCGCTGTACTGCGCGGGAATATCTGTCCTGACGGCGCGGTCATCAAACAGACGGCTGCTTCCGGTGAACTGATGCAGCACCGTGGGAAAGCCTACGTTTTTGAGAATCACGAGCAGATGGAGGCCGAGATCGATAAAGACTATTTGCCGATCGATCGCAACACCGTGCTGGTCATGAAAAACAGTGGACCGAAGGGCGGTCCGGGATTTCCTGAGTGGGGTTGGATTCCCATGCCGCGGTTCCTGCTGAAGCAAGGCGTAAAGGATATCGTGCGCGTCTCAGACGCCCGGATGAGCGGCACCAGTTTCGGAACAGTGGTGTTGCACGTGGCGCCCGAGTCTGCTGTGGGAGGTCCTCTGGGAATCGTGCAAACCGGAGACGAGGTCGTGCTCAACGTTGCTGCCCGGCGTCTCGACCTGAACATTCCCGCAGACGAATTTCAAAAACGCAGAGCCCAATTCCGGCCGCCTCGGCCGCATTACGACCGGGGTTACGGCAAGCTGTTTCTGGATCACGTGACGCAGGCTAATGAAGGATGTGACTTCGACTTCCTCAGAGCAGTAGGACCGGCGCGGTCTAAGGAGTAACTCCCTTCTTC
>JBGPUQ010000114.1:0-4235 GCA_041491185.1 Nitrospiria bacterium
GCCACCGGCGCGACCTCCACCGGCTCGATCCAGCTCCCACTCCCGGATGGAGCGTTCCATCGCCGGTGGCGCGTGGTGGCCCAGGCGACGGTTGACGGCTCTTCGCCTCGGGCGGACGTGGGCGGAGATTCCTCGCCGGCCCGCAATGTCAAAATGACCGAATCCTGGATCAATGATGGCGTCGATCTCGCCGTGGGAAAAACGAAGGTGGCGGTGGCGCCGGGCGGTGACCGACTCAGCATCACGGAGACGCTGAACAACTTCGGCCGGGAGGCGCTGGCCACGCCGATCCGGATCGTCTACGCCTTGTCGGTCAACGGAGCGGTGGATGGCGACGCGATCATCCTGGGCCAGCGCACCGTGACGGCGGTGGCGGCGGGCGGCGAATCGACAGCAACGACGACCTGGCCGTTGCCGGCCACGCTGCCATCCAACCGCTATTTCGTCGTGATCCAGGCGGATGCCGACCGGCATCTGGCCGAGGCCAAGCGGGACAACAATATTGCCTCCGGCAGCAGCATCACCATCGGTCCTCAGCCGGTGCTCGAGGCGGTCAAGGTCAGTCTGAAACCGGATGGCACGGCGGTGGCCGTGACGGTGACGATCGCCAATCGCGGTAATCGCGCGATGAACGCGCCCTTTCCGGTGAAGTTTGGCGTGACGACCGATGCCGCCGGCAAGGCACGCGTCATGGAGCTGGGGCATGACTCGGCCGCGCCGCTCCCACCCGGCGGCCGGGCCACACCGGTCTATACGGTTCCCGTTCCCGCCGCCCTTGCCCCGGGCGCCTATTATGTGACGGTCGAGCCCGACCCCCAGCCCTCACGGATCGCCCTCGGCAACGTCGATCAGATCGCCGTCTCGCCGGCCACGCTCACCGTGGGGGCCGATCTGACGAGCAAAGAGCTGCGCGCCGAGCTGGTCGGGGAGGGAGAACGGCTGAAGGTCAGCATTTCCGATGCGGTGATCAACCAGGGCAACCGCAATATCGCCGGGCCGTTCAAGGTCAGCTATTTTTTGTCGACCGACTGGAAGCTCGACCGGAGCGATCTCCAGTTGGGACAGCGGACGATCGAGGCGCTGCCCGCCCGGGAACAAAACAGCGCGACCGTGCAATTTTCGGTGCCCGTCACGACGATCCAGACGGGCCGCTACTTCATTCTCTCCCGGATCGATTTGGAAGGCACAGTCCAGGAAAGCAACCGCGCCAACAACCTGCGTCCGACCATTGAAGGGTTGTTGATCGAGCGGCTGGAGAAGAAGAAGGGGCCGGACATGCCGGACGTGACGTCAGGAGGGCAATAGCGTACGGCGATGGGGGTAATTAGGGGGAGCTGAGCATCTCCCCCTAACTACAATCAATACGAGCGGATTACTCTTTCGCCGTGTACGGACAGATCTGGCGGTAGGCACAGTACTGGCAGGCGAGATAGGTGGGCGTGGCGGCAAAGTTTTTGGCCCGGATGCCCTCGGCGGCTTTGAGAATGATCTCTTTGGTTTTTTCAAGATCGTTTTCGCTCTTCTTGGCCCGCCCGATCAGCCCCGATTCGAGAAAGTGCAACTGCACCTCATCCGGCGGTCTGTGGTGTTTGCTGGCGTAGGCGAGCGCATAGATGGCCAGTTGCAGGCTGATTTTTGCTTCCGAATCCGCTTTCTTTTGGTCCCGGACATTCGATGATTTGTAGTCGATAATGATGGCACGGCCATCCTGTTCATCGAGGCGATCCCACCGGCCCGTGACGAGATTGGGCCCGACCGGGAACTTAAAGCTCTTTTCGACGGATGCTGGCAGGACGCCGGAGCTCTCTTCCCGTTCGTAAAATTGTTTCAAGGCGGTTTTCCCGGCGGCAAAGCGTTGTTCCTCATGTTCGCGATCAATGAACCCGATGAACCCTCTGATATTCCACCGGTCTTCAAATTCCCTGTGCACGTCGGCAAGTGTCGGATGTTTGCCGTCAATTTTTGCATTGAGGTAGGCGTTGATGGCTTGGTGAAGCGCGGCCCCATAGATGACGGTGTGGTGTTGGTAGAGGAATTTCGACCATCGGCGGATGTGATTGTATTCGTATTTGAGCGGGCAGGTGAGGTAGTCATCGATTTTGTAGTAACTGAGTTGCAGCGGATCATTGGCACCCATCGGATCGCCCAGCAAGTCGGTCGGTACCGCCAGTTCCGCCTGCGCGGGGGCGTGGCGTTCGATCGATTCGAGCGGCGAGCTTTTGACCGGGTTGATGGTCTTGGGATTTAATTCCAGCGCTTCCACGACAAACCGGCTAACCTTGCGAATACGATTCGTGCCGAAATCGCGAGCGCTCGTGAGAAACAATTCGTCCCTGGCCCGGGTCATGCCGACGTAGAAGAGCCGCCGTTCCTCTTGCAGATGGATGTCCCCCTCCGGCAGCAGATCCTTGATCAGCTCGCGCGGCAGCTCGATCGCATCACTCCGGTTCCGTGATGGAAAGCGCTGCTCCACCAGGCTGACGAGAAAGACGACGGGAAATTCGAGTCCCTTGGATTTGTGGATCGTCATCACCGTGACCGCATCGGCATCGAAATCGGCCTGTGCCGTGGAAGGATCGTCCCCCGCTTCGATGAGCAGCTCGAGGCGATCGACAAAAGCCTGTACGGTGGGATGGTCCTTCTTCAGATCCTCGAACCGCCGGATCACATCGAAAAACAGCGCAATGTTCTGCATTTCAACGGCCGAACGGCCGTCCTGTGATTCGCTGAGTTGTTGCAACCACCCGCTCCGTTTAAAAAACTCGTAGAGCACGGCGCCGACACTGTGTTCACGGGAAAGTTTTTGATACTCCTGTATATCCGATAGCAACTTCGCAATAGATGCACGGCCTTCTGGAGAGATTTCCAGTTTGGGCACGCTGTGATCAAGCCGATGAAACATTGCGTACAGACTGGCATTCTGGCGCCGGCACAGCAGCGCGCACTCGGTCAGATCATCCATTGGCACGTGATAGAGCGGTGAGCGGGCGAGGTAATGGAGATGAAGAAAATGGTGCGGGTCAACGAGCACACGTAAAAACTCGATGAAGAGTCGAACCTCGACCTGATCGTACAACCCCCGGCTCCCGGAGAAACGCCAGGGAACATGGGCCAGATTCATGGCCCGTACATAGGGGTCGGCATGGTCATTCCCCCTGACCAGAATGGCGACGTCTCGATACTGGCGCCGCCCTTCATCGTGGGCCTCCTTGATCCAGCGGGCGATCCCATCGGCTTCGGCTGACAGCGTGTCATAGTGCAGGTGGCGCACGGGCGTCGCCACTGGCAGGTTTCGGGTCGCCAGCAGTCGTTTGTTAATGCCCTCATGCACCTCCAGTCGCTCCGGGTCGTTGTGCCGGATCAGCCGGTAGGCACAGTCCAAAATCGGTTGAGTGGAGCGGTAATTCTCCGATAAAACCACCCGCCTGGCCTCGGGGTAGTCGCGGCCGAACATGAGAATGTTGCTCATCGCCGCGCCCCGGAAGCGATAGATGCTCTGGTCGTCATCGCCGACGACCGTGAGGTTGCGGTGCGAGCCGCCCAGCAGTTTGACCAGCAGGTACTGGGCGTAATTGGTATCTTGAAATTCGTCGACCAGAATGTAACGAAACTGTTCCTGATAGCGTGCGAGCACGGCCGGATGCTCCCGCAGGAGTCTGAGCGCGAGCGTGACCTGATCGCCGAAATCGATCAGACCGGCCGTGGCGAGCAGTTCCTGATAGCGGCCGTAGCACCGGGCGACCTCCAACTGCTGGGCGGCCTCGTCTTGGAGAATGGCGCGTTGCGATGAGTCGGGATGGGATGCCGTTTGCTCCCACTGTTGCTCGGCGTGGCGGAGATAATCAGCCGACGAAACATCTTCATCCTTGGCGCGGGAAAAAGCGGTCAGCAGCGCTTGCAGATGTTTGGTGGGATTGCCCAGCGGCCGAAAGCGCTCCAGCGGCAGCTCGAAGAGGTGATCACGCAAGAATAAGAGCTGCTCCGGGCGAGTGAGGACCTGAAAAGAAGAGGAGATCCCCAAGAGCAACGCATGGTCGCGCAACAGCCGGTCGCCGAAGGCGTGAAACGTGGAGATCCGCACATCCGTGTAGCCATAGGGGACGAGCTGATCGACCCGCTCTTCCATCTCCTGGGCCGCCTTCTCGGTGAAGGTCAGCGCGAGAATTTCTTCGGGCCTCGCCCGTTTGGCGGCGATCAGATGGGCGATCCGGTGGGTGAGGACGAGCGTTTTACCC
>JBGPUQ010000115.1:0-4217 GCA_041491185.1 Nitrospiria bacterium
CTGGAGGCGGGGCGCATCCACAATCTCCTCGACTCTCATGGATTTCTCTGCCGTGTCGTCGATCTCACCAGCGGCCCATTGCCGCTGACCATTGGGAAATTCGGGGAAAAGCGGATCGCGGTCCCCCATGCGGAGGTCGTCCGGGCCAAGCGGTTGCTGGGCGCGGCGATCCACGACGGCTACCTTTCCGCCAGCGGAAACTTTTGCGGCGCCCAAGTCGATCACCGGAGCGTGTCATGACGCGACCATCACAACGCCTCGCCGCCACCCTCCTCCCCATGGCATGCCTGCTGATTGCCGCCGGCTGCAGCGGGGAGGCCACCAGTTCGACCGCCACCGACAAACAGGGCAAACACGGAGCCGCCGCCCCGGTGGCCATCGGCACCAATGTGGGCCTTATCCCGCCGGCCGTCTCGCTCCAGACCCTCAAGGGTGACACCCTGGCTCTTTCCTCGCTGAAAGGGAAGGTCGTCCTGGTGAATTTCTGGGCCACATGGTGCGGTCCCTGCTTGATGGAAATGCCGTCGATGCAGCGTCTCTACCAGACCTTCCGCAACGACGATTTCGAAATTCTGGCCATTTCCGGAGATTTTGAAGGTGCATCGGTCGTCAAACCCTATGTCGACCGCCTCCGGCTGTCGTTCCCCATTCTCCTGGATCCCCAGCTCGAGGTGAACGATCTGTTCAAGGTGACCGGCATTCCGACCAGCATCCTCATCGACCGCGACGGCATCATCACGCACAAATTCTTCGGAGCGATGGATTGGGACAGCCCCGCGTCACAACGCCCGATCACCCAAATGCTGCGGGCCCACACCTCATAAGTCGGCGATGGAACCGTCCACCCAGATCTCGTATCTGATCGCCTTTACGGCCGGATTGCTCTCGTTCGTGTCGCCCTGCGTCCTGCCGCTGGTGCCGTCGTACGTCTCCTATATCACCGGCTTGTCGTTTGAAGAACTGTCGGGGGAGACGACCCGGCGGCCGATCACCTGGATCACCATCAAGAGCGCGCTGCTCTTTATCGCCGGTTTTTCCACCGTCTTCATCGCCTTCGGGGCGTCGGCCACCGCCGTCGGGCAGTTGTTTCTCCTCCACCAGGAGGCGCTCCGACGGATCGGCGGCCTCCTCATCATGCTGTTCGGCCTCTACGTCATGGGGCTGTTCAAGTTCCGCTGGCTGTCAATGGACCGCCACTGGCGATTCAGCGAGCGACCGGCCGGCGACGTCGGCACCTTCCTGATCGGGATTGCGTTTGCCGCCGGGTGGACCCCGTGCGTCGGTCCCATCCTCGGCTCCATTCTTCTCTATGCCAGCACGACCAATTCCGTGGCCAAGGGCGTCTCGTTGCTGATGGCCTATTCCATCGGGCTCGGCCTCCCGCTCTTCATCATTGCGTTGGCCTTCAACAGCTTTCTCGCCCGCTGGAAGGCGATCCACCGCCACATGCGGACGATCACGCTCATCAGCGGGCTGTTCCTGGTCTTTGTCGGTCTGCTGATTTTCACCAATTCGTTTGCCGTGATCACCGCCTTTCTGACGAGACACGGCATCGGCTGGTCGATCGGCCAGTAGCGGTCCTTCATGCCGTCACGCCACCACGACACCATCCGCCGCGCCGGCCTCGCCATCCTGGCGGGCGGGGTGTGGATCAGCGGGGCATCCATGGTGTATGGAGCGGCGGCGCTCACCCCCACGACGTTCGTCGACCTGGCCAATGCCCAACGGCCCGTGGTCGTCGGCATCAGCACGATCCAGCTCTCCGCAGACACCCAGGGTCGGCTGCCCCCGGATCACCCGGTTGTGACTCCGGCGCCTGACGACGCGGCGCCGCGCAGTCAGAGCGTCGGCTCGGGGCTGCTGGTCGGCTCGGACGGATTGGTCCTGACCAACAACCATGTCATCGATCGATCGGAGCGCGTGGTGGTGACGCTGGCGGATGGAGAAGAATTCAGCGCCGAGGTGGGGGGCCGGGATGCCAAGACCGATCTCGCCCTCATCCGACTCAAACCGCGCCAGGGCCAGCGCACGACCTTTCCCGCGGCCCGCTTCGGCGATTCCGATGCGATGCAGGTGGGTGAATGGGTGGCCGCCATCGGCAATCCCTTCGGCCTCGATCAAACGCTGACAATCGGCATCCTCAGCGGCAAGGGGCGCGCGCTGGGCGCCAGCCCCTATGAAGAATATCTGCAAACCGATGCCTCCATCAATCCGGGCAGCAGCGGCGGCCCGCTCTTCAACCTGTCCGGCGAGGTCATCGGGATCACCACCGCCATCAATCCCTCCGGACAGGGCATCGGCTTCGCCATCCCGATCAATCAGGTCAAGCTGTTGCTGCCCCAGTTGATCCAGGGCAAAGTCCATCGGGGCTGGATCGGGGTCATGATCCAGGCGAACCCGAATCCGCCGCCCGCCGCCGGCGCCGATCGTGTCGAGGGCGTGCTGATCACCGACGTGATGGCGGACAGCCCGGCCGCCAAAGCCGGACTCACACGCGGTGATCTCATCGTGGAATTCGACGGCGCGACGATCGCCCATGTGAGGGACCTTCCCCGACGCGTGGCCGTCACCCAGATCGGGAAACGCGCGCAGGTCAAACTGCTTCGCAAGGGACAACCGATGACGATCACGATCATGGTTGACGAGTTAAAAGAGTGAGACAACCCACCATCCCGAGTCGCGCATGTTTCCCATCCTGATCACAATCGGCTCCGTCGAGATTCGAGCGTACGGCGTGATGATCGCGGCCGCCTTTCTGGTGGCCACCTGGCTGGGCGTTCGCGAGGCGCGGCGGAAAGCCTTCGATCCCGAACTGATTTACGATCTGCTTCTGGTGGTCATGCTGTCGAGCATCGTGGGGGCGCGGCTCTATTTTGTCCTCTTCGCCGACCCGCTCTGGTATGCCACCCATCCGTTTGAAATCATCGCCATCTGGAAAGGGGGCATGTCGCTGCACGGCGGTCTGATCGGCGGCCTGCTTGCCGGTGTCTGGTTCACCCGGAGACGGCAGTTGCCCTTCTGGCGATTCGCCGACACCCTGACGCCCTCCATCATGCTGGGACAGGCGGTCGGTCGGCTCGCCTGCGTCTTCAACGGCTGCAGCTACGGCAAACCCACCACGCTGCCGTGGGGGATCATCTTCACCAACCCGGCCTCCCAGGCGCCGCACAATGTGCTCCTGCACCCCACGCAGTTCTACGAATTGAGCACCGACCTCGCGCTCTTCGCCCTGCTCTGGCTGTTCCGCACGCGGATGCGGTTCGACGGACAGCTGTTTCTCGTCTACTGGATGAGTTACGCCGTCGCCCGCTTCACGCTCGAGTCGTTCCGCGGCGATTCGCTCCTGATCGGCGGCGTCATTCCCGTCCCCCAGTTTGCCAGTGTCGTCATCCTGCTGCTGGCCGGCTCGGTCTATCTGATCGTGCAACGGAGCCACAGCACGCTGCAACGGACGGAACCGTGATCTACGACGCCATCACGGTGGGACTCGGCCCGGGGGGATCGACCGCCGCCCGTTGTCTGGCCGCCGCCGGCTATCGCGTCCTCGGTCTCGACAAACAACAGTTTCCACGATATAAACCCTGCGGCGGCGGGCTGTCGGCCCGCGTGTTGCCCCATCTCCCAGATTCCGTCAAGCCCTGCATCGAATCGACGATCCGCAAGATCCGCTTCACCTACCGCGGGACACGTCTGATCACTGCCACATCGCCGAAGCCGATCGCCTACATGATCCGACGACCGCCATTCGACCAGGCGCTGGCCGAGGCCGCCGCGCAGGCCGGCGCCGAGATTCAGTACGGCGAAGAGGTGCGCACGATCACCGAATCGGACGATTTCGTCGAGGTCGAAACCCGGCAAGGACACCACTACCGTGCCCGTTTTCTGATCGGCTCCGACGGCGCCACCAGCCGTGTCAGCCGGCTGATCGATCCCAGCCCCGCCCTCAGGCCCGCCTGGTCATTGGAGGCTGAAGCGCCGCGTCCCCCGTTTGGCTCGACGGCGGCCGATGAGGTCTGGCTCGATCTGGGCACCGTGCCCGGCGGCTACGGGTGGAGTTTTCCCAAAGACGGCCACCTGTCGATCGGTGTCGCCGGCTTCAGCCCCGTGCCGGCCAACCCCAGGGCGACGCTGACCGCCTACCTCAAGGCCCAGCAGCCGATCGAGCCGGATACGATCCTCACGATTTACAGCCACCCCATCCCGGCCATCCCCAGCAA
>JBGPUQ010000116.1:0-4184 GCA_041491185.1 Nitrospiria bacterium
CTGGGATCGTCGCCCGGCATGATGAGCGTGGCCGCGATGCCGGCCAGCACGCCGATGATGATGGTCCCCACGACGCCCATGGCGCCGAGAGAGTCCAGGACTGCTTGGATCTGTTCCATGACGCGCCTCCATTCACCGAAACCAAGGGGTCAGCTTTTGCAATCACGCACACCCCCCCATCGTCCCGCGCCGCGGCCCCATGGGCATGGCATTTTCCCGACCGTACGGGGCAACACGGCGGTTCCGGCGCCATTCAGCCCGGTTCGTGGTCGCGAAATCTCGCCTGGATGCGCTCGACTTCCTCTCGCTGATCGAACAGCGCCTCGACGCACTCGGCCTCGAGCGTCTTGCCCGCGAGCTCGCGCAGCAGCGCGAACGCCTCCTCGTTGGTCCACGCCTCTTTATACGGCCGAACGCTCGTGAGCGCGTCAAAGATGTCCGCGACGGCGACAATGCGCGCCTCGATGGGGATCTCGTCACCGGCCAGGCCCCTTGGATAGCCGCCCCCGCTGATCGCCTCGTGGTGCGACTCGGCGATGTGGCGCATCATGTCGACGTGGCTGCCAACCTCCAGTCCGAAGTCGCGCAGCATACTGTCCACGATCTGCCGCCCCATGGTCGTATGGCGTTTCATCTGCTCGAACTCCTCGGCCGAGAGCGCACCGGCCTTGCGCAGGATCACGTCGGACACGCCGATTTTGCCGATGTCGTGCAGGGGTGAGAACAAAAAAATGTGCTCGATGTATTCGTCGTCGAGACCGTGCCGCGGCGCGATGTGGCGGGCGATCAGGCGGGCGTAGTGCGACATGCGGTCGAGGTGCTCCCCGGTCTCGAGATCGCGGTACGCGGTGATGTCGCGCGTCGCCTTGACGGTGGCAAGCATGGCACGAAACGCCATCAGCGAACCGACCACAAGCTGAATGATCAAATGGCCAAACAGGTCAAAATCGTCCAGCAGCGCCGGCTGGAAGGCCTCCTTACGGTAGGAATCGAAGAACAGGAATCCGAAACACGCGCCGTTGTGGTGCATCGACATCGTGTAGCTGGAGGCATAGCCCTGCTGCAGGATGCGGCGCGAATGCTCCTGCTGGCCGGGCTCGAGTTGGGTGAGATCGTTGATCACGCGCGGCCGGCCGACAGCCAGGATCTGCCGCAGCGACCCGGCCTCGGCGAGCTTCGCCTCATACCGCACCAGCGGTTGGGCGTCGCCGCTGCTGTCGATGAAGGTCTTGAGCGTGTCCGTCTTGGCGTCGTAGATGGCGACCGCGATGCGATCAACGGACGGATGCCGTCCGCGCAACACGCCGTGGATCGTCTTGAGCTTTTCGGACAGCGTCAGGCCGCGGTTGAGCGCCTCGAGACCATCGTCATGTGAAAAGAAATCGGCCATGGGCCATTCCCCGTCGCCCGCATCCTACCACAGGCCAGAGGCCGCGCCCAACCTCCAAACTAACGGGGTCAGAGTGCATTTTACGTCAGTCGATGCTCATGCGGGTCAGCTTCTTGCCATCACGTATGCACCGCGCGGCCCGCGGACTGTAGCATCGCCTCCAGTGGCGCGATCAAACGCATTGACTATTGACGAGTGGCCGCCACGGCCCGGCTCATCGCTCCCCGGCGATCTTCCGGGTTCGATACCCCTCGTAATCGGGCACCAGACGGTCATAATCACCGTCCATCAAGGGGGAGGAGATCATAAAATCGGCGGAGGCGCGGTTGCAGGCGATGGGAATATTCCAGACGACGGCCATGCGCAACAACGCCTTGACGTCCGGATCGTGCGGCTGCGGCTCCAGCGGATCCCAGAAAAAAATGAGAAAATCGATCTCGCTGTCGGCGATCTTGGCGCCGATCTGCTGATCGCCTCCCAGCGGGCCGCTCTGCAGCTTGGTGATGGTAAACCCCAGCTCCTGTTCCAGGATCGCACCGGTGGTTCCCGTCGCATAAATGTGGTGGTGCGCCAGGAGCACCCGGTTGTATTTGGCCCATTCCACCAGATCGCGCTTCTTGTTGTCGTGCGCCACCAGCGCAATCTTCTTGTCATGCTGCATGGCGATTTTCTTGTGCGTCATCCCGACTCACTCCTGTGTGCTGAAAGAACGAAACCGCCCGCGCATAACGCGAGGGAATCGCCGGTCATGGCCGCATGGTATCAAAACGCCGCGCGCTTTGGAATGGCCCCACGGCGCCGGCCTCCGAAGGCAGTATTTGCAAATGACTTGCGTTTATATTATACTGGGGTTCGGATGAAAAAAGACGAGACCACGCAGCTTGGGCAACGGCTCCGGGACCGGGGATTGAAAGCGACACCCGGCCGGCTGGCGATCCTGCAGATCCTCAAAACCACCGGACAACCGCTGAGCATTGCCCGCGTCGCGAAAAGACTGAGCGGCCGGTTGGATCCGGCGACGGTCTATCGCGCGCTCGAAGCCCTGGTGCATGCCGGCCTGGTGCGCAGAATCGACTTCCAGCATTCCCACACCTATTACGAGTTGATCGAGCCGGACAATCACCACCATCATCTCGTGTGTGAAACGTGCGGGAAGGTGGAAGACGTGGCGCCGCATGAACCGGAGGATCTCGAACAGACGGTCTTACAACATTCCCGGAACTTTACCGAGATTCGATCGCACTCGCTGGAATTTTTCGGGATCTGCCGTTCATGCGTGAAATAACCATCCGCCCACATCGACCCGTATGAATCCAAAACGCCTCATCGGGTTCGCCGCCGGCCTCCTCGCCGTCGGTCTCATCACCCTGATCGTGCGATCGCATCAACCGGCACGGCAGGGAGCGACCGCCCGGAAGATCGCTGTCGTGGCCAGTATCTACCCGCTCTACTTTTTCGCGGAGCGGATCGGGGGCGACGCGGCGGATATCTATAACATCACGCCGGCCGGGGCGGAGCCGCATGACTATGAACCGACGGCGCAGGATCTGGTCCGGATCGAGAAGAGCCGGCTGCTGATTGTGAATGGCGGCAACCTGGAGGCGTGGGTCGATCGAATCCGAAAGAATATTGATCCGCACCATCCGCTCGTGGTGACGGCCGGAGAAGGGCTGACGACGCAACAGGTGGTCGAACATGGAGCGCGCCTCATCGACCCGCATGTGTGGCTCTCTCCGCCGCTGGCCGGGCGGATGGTGGCCGCCATCACGCGGGCGTTTGCGCAGGTGGATCCGGCGCATGCGGCCGACTATCAATCACGAGGGGCCGCGCTCGCGTCCGACATCGACAACCTCGACACGGCCTACCGGCGAGGCCTGGCCGATTGTGAGGATCACACGATCATCACCGCTCATGCGGCATTCGGCTATCTCGCGTCGGCCTATCACCTCGACCAGCTGCCCATCGCCGGCCTCTCTCCCGACGGGGAACCATCGCCCAAGCAACTCGCCGAGATCGCGCAATTTGCCCGGCGCCATCACGTCCAATACATTTTTTTTGAGAATCTCGTCAGTCCGAAGCTGGCTCAAACCCTGGCGACGGAAGTCGGCGCGAAAACCATGATCCTCAATCCCATCGAAGGACTGAGCGCGGAAGAGGCCGCCCAAGGGAAAACCTACCTGACGGAAATGAAGAGCAATCTGGCCAACCTGAGAATCGCCTTGCGATGCCAATCGTAGACCACACCGAAAATATCATCGAGGTCAAGCACGTCTCGTTTTCCTACGGGGAGACCGAGGTGTTGAAGGATATCACGCTCAATATCCATCGCGGCGACTATCTGGGGATCGTCGGCTCCAACGGCTCGGGCAAGACAACCCTGCTCAAAATCATCCTGGGGCTGTTGACCCCTTCGTCCGGATCGGTCACGCTCTTCGGCAAAGACCCCGCGCGTTTTTCGGATCGATCAAAGATCGGCTATGTGCCGCAGATGGCCACTCATTTTGACGCCAAATTTCCCGCGACCGTGCAGGAAATTGCGCTCATGGGACGATACGCCCGGCGGGGCCTGTTCCACCGGATCACCGCGGAGGACAGAGCCAAGACGCGGCGCGCGCTGGAGCAGGTGGATCTCTCGGGCCAGACGGACCGGCTGATCGGCGAACTCTCCAGCGGCCAGCAGCAGCGGGTCTTCATCGCCCGCGCCCTGGCGGCGGAACCCGAGATTCTGTTTCTTGACGAGCCGACGACGGGAGTCGATCAGGCCGCGAAGGATGAATTTTATGCCCTGCTGAAA
>JBGPUQ010000117.1:0-4154 GCA_041491185.1 Nitrospiria bacterium
ACAATCACTGTTTTAGTCTGTTGCGGATGGCGGAACACGTGCTGGATGCATTGACACGTGCGCGGGGACTTGATACGGTGGGCCGCGTGGTCATGCGTGCGTTGCCGATGGAGCGGTTTCCCTTTCTTGTGACCCACACCCTGCGGTTGCTCCGGAGTTATCATCGGTGGACGGGGCGGGAGTTGCTTGCGGAATCGGGCACGCCGGACGAGTTGGCCGGGCGGCTCTGGTCCCATCCGGTCATCGTCCTCTCGCACGGCACGGAAGCCGATCCCATGCTCAATTATGGCAATCAGGCCGCGCTGACGCTCTGGGAGATGACGTGGGACGAATGGATCGCGACGCCCTCGCGTCTGCCGGCCGAGCCGGTGGCGCAGGACGAACGGGCGCGGCTGCTGGCCGACGCGTCGAGGCGGGGCTATCTCGACCATTACCAGGGCGTTCGCATCACCCGCACCGGCCGTCGCTTCTTCGTTGACGATGCGACGATCTGGACCGTGCTCGATGAAGCGGACCGCGTGGCGGGCCAGGCCGCGACGTTTCATCGATGGAGGCATGTGCCGTAGGGGCGGGTTTGAAACCCGCCCCTACGATGTTTGGTTTGCATTCTATGCAAAACCTCTCTATAATGGCGCCAATTTTATGAATCATCCCGCGCGCCATTCCCGCCGGTGCGCCGCCGAGGAGACGCGGGGCTCAAACCGTTCGTATGAGAAGGGGGTGACACGAGGTGGGTACACTGCTCTTTACCATTTTGCACTTTCTCGGATATACCAGCCGGCCCGATGAATGGTACACGATCTGCTACCTTGTTTCGTTGGATATGGTCAGCGTATCGATTCTGTTCGTGGGGTTGCTGCAGATGCGCTGTCGGGCACGGAATGGGGGACGGCACGAGTAGTTTCCGATGCGGGTGGCCATTCACCAGCCGCAGTATCTGCCGTGGCTGGGATTTTTCGACAAGATCGATCAGGCCGACTGTTTCGTGGTCCTGGACAACGTCCAATACCAGAAGAACGAATGGCAGAATCGCAATCGGATCAAGACTCCGCAAGGGTGGCAATGGCTCACGGTCCCGGTCCATTACCGCTTTCCCCAACGGTTGAAGGAGGTGGAGGTCGATGACACCTCCGGTTGGCGGCGCACCCACTGGCGGACGATGACGCAATCCTATCGCAAGGCGCCCTATTTTGAGCAGTACGCCGCGGTGTTCCAATCGCTCTATGACACGCCGTGGCGGTGGCTCGTCGATCTCAATCTGGCCGGACTGGAACGGCTGGCGACGGCGCTGGGGCTGCCATGGGCGCCCCGCATCGCCTCGGAGATGGCGCTGACGGAAGAGCCGACGCAACGGCTCATCGACATTTGCCGGCAGGTCGGCGGCGATCAGTATCTGGCCGGTTCCGGCAGCCAGCATTATCTGGATCTGCCCCGATTTGAGGCGGCGGGTATCGGGGTGCAGTTCCAGCGGTTCGAGCACCCCACCTATCCGCAACGCTACGGCGCGTTCGAGCCCGCCCTCTCGCTGGTGGATCTGCTCTTTAACTGCGGGCCGGCGAGTCTGGCGTCGCTGCGCGCGACCCGTCGGCCACCCGGCCCCCCGCCGGAGGCGGATGAAGCGTCAAGGAGCCCGCAGGCATGAAGACGCGCGTGAACAAACGACCGCCGATGAATCTGCTGGCGATCGGCGCCCATCCCGACGATGTCGAGTTCGGGTGCGGCGGCAGTCTGATCAAATATGCCGAGCACGGGCATCACGTGTACTTGCTGGTGTTGACCGAGGGCGGCAAGGGGGGCAATCGCAAGCGGCGTCGACGGGAACAGGTCACCGCGGCCGCCGCGATGGGGGTCAAGAAAATATTTTGGGGCGGCTACGAGGATACCCGGATCGCGGTGGAACGGCCGTTGATCCAGCGGATCGAACAGGTCATCGCGGAGGTGAATCCGCTCTTCATTCTGGTCCATTACGGCGATGATACCCACCAGGACCATCGCCACCTGTCGACCTGCACCGTGACGGCCACCCGCTATTCGCGCAACGTGCTTTTCTATGAGGGACCGACGACGCAAAATTTCACGCCGACCGTCTTTGTCAGCGTCGATTCGGTCCTGGAACGGAAGCTCGAGGTGTTGCAGGCGCATACCTCGCAGATGTTGAAGACGAACATTGAGGGGCGGTCCATCGTGGACATCGCCCGCGCGTCAGCCCACTTTCGCGGCATTCAGGGCCGGGTCCGCAATGCCGAAGGATTCATGCCGCTTCGGCTCTTTATCAATATCGACTGATGATCCCTCATTCCCGGCCGTGGCTGCTTCCATCCGACGTGCGGGCCGTGGCGGCGGCGGTCCGGAGCGGACGGCTGTCGCCCGCTCCGGTGATCGAGCAATTTGAATCGGCCGTCGCCGGGACGATGGGGACGTCGGGCGCGGCCGCGGTCAGTTCGGGCACGGCGGCACTCTACCTGACGCTGCGGGCGTTGCGGATCGGTCCGGGGGACGAGGTGCTCTTCCCCAGCTATGTCTGTTCGGCGTTGCTCAATGCTGTGACCGCCGTGGGCGCGACCCCCCGGCTGGTCGAGATCGATCCGTCGACGTTCAACATCGCGCCGGATGATGCCAGAAAAAAACTGCGCCGGCGGACCAAGGCGCTGGTCGTGCCCCACCTGTTCGGTCTTCCCGCGGAACTCAAGACGCTGTCGGCGTTGGGCCCGCCGCTGATCGAAGATTGCGCCCAGACGATGGGCGTCTCCTATCGCGGTCACCAGGTCGGCTCGTTCGGCGTGGCGACCATTTGTTCGTTCTATGCGACGAAGCTGGTGGCCGCCGGCGAGGGGGGAATGGTCGCGAGTTCGTCGGCCGCGCTGCTCGATCGGGTGCGCGCCGGCCGGGCCTATGATGAGCGGTCGCGCTGGCAACCGGCGTTTAATTTCAAACTCTCGGCGTTGCATGCGGCGCTGGGGCTGAGCCAGTTGCGGCGGTTGCCGCGGATCTTGGCGCGCCGGCGCCGGATCGCCCGGCAATACGATCGCGCGTTTGCGCCGCTTGACCGGCGTCGATTCATCTGTCCGGTGGAGCCGCCGGACCGCGGGCACGGCCATTACCGCTATGTGGTCCGGGTGCCCGGCGGCGCGACACGGTTGCTGGCGCGATTGGCCGCTGCCGGCATTGCGGCGCGGCGGCCGGTCTTCCGTCCGACGCATCGCTATCTGGGCATGACGGGTTTTCCGCTCACCGATCACGTCTGGCGGGAGGCACTGTCGCTGCCGATCTATCCCGGGTTGACCGATCGGGAGGTGCGGCGGATCATCGCCACGGTGGTGCGCGCCGTTGACCGTATGACGGGCGGGCACAGAACGTGGGCGCTGTGACGCCGTGGGCGGGACTCTGGGGGCTGGCGGCCGCCGGCGTGCTGCTGCTGCCGACGATCGAGGGGTGGTTTCAGTTTGCCGGGTTGCGGTGGTTGTTTATTTTTCTGCTGGCGTTTTTTCTCTCCACCGGCATGGTGCCCCTCTGTCACTGGGCGGCGCGTCGTCTCGGCCTGATCGATCGGCCCGATCATCGGAAACGCCATGCCCAACCGACACCCAAACTGGGAGGGATTGCGGTCTATCTCGGGGTGCTGGGCGCGTTGGCGGCGAACTCGATTCTGCTGGAGGGGATGGGCGCCGTCCTGGCGGCGGCGACGCTGATGCTGTGCGTCGGTCTGATCGATGATTGGCGCGGCGTGCCGGCGCCGGTGCGGTTGATCGTGCAGTTTGCGGCCGTGGCCGTCGTGATGGCCTCGGGCAGGATTCTCACACTCTTCCCGCCGACCACGGTCGGTTTCCTGATCGATATCGTGGTGACGGCCTTGTGGATCATCGGGATTACCAACGCGTTTAATTTTTTCGATGGAATGGACGGGCTCGCGGGCGGTCTGACCGTGGTCATTGCGGGATTCATGGGGGTCATGGCGTTTCAGACCGCTCAACCGCTGCTCGGCCGGTTTGCGATGGCGTTGATCGGCGCGGTGTTGGGGTTTCTCCTCTATAATTGGCGGTGGCGCCGGCCGGCGCTGATTTTTCTGGGCGACGGCGGGAGCGCCTTCATTGGATTTGTGCTCGCCTGCCTGGCGGTGAAGGGCAACTGGGCCGACAACAATCCGATCGTGTCGC
>JBGPUQ010000118.1:0-4089 GCA_041491185.1 Nitrospiria bacterium
ACTTTGCCCACCCGGGCCAGCCAGACCCGTAACAACAGCGAGCGGCCGGGCAGCGCCAACTTCACACGGAGCCATCCGCCGTCGTGATTTTGCACCGGGACGACCGGCAACATCGTGGGATCATTATACGGATAGGCTTCGAGCTGCCATCCATCGTCGGTCAGCACCTGCCGGAAGTAGCCCTGCTGGTGGAGCAATCCGATGCCGATGACCGGCACGCCCAGATCGCTGGCGGTTTTGAGGTAATCACCGGCGAGAATGCCGAGTCCGCCGGAGTAGGTCGGCAGCGCTTCGCTCAGTCCGAATTCCATACTGAAGTAGGCGATCTTTCGAAGATCGGCCTGAGCATGGTGTTGTCCAAACCAGCCCGGAGCTTCAAGATAGCGTCGCCGCTCCTCCTGCCAGCCGCGCAGCTCTTCTTTGAATCGCGCATCGGCGGCGACCTCTTCCAGGCGGGCGCGAGAGACGGTTTGCAGGATGTAGTAGGGGTCCTGTGTGTGTTCCCATGCCTCGGGGTCGAGCAGCTCCCAGAGCCGATCGCTGAAATGGCTCCAGGTCCAGCGAAGATCAAGCGCCAGATCGGAGACGCCTTCCAGCGCTTCGAGCCCTTCAGGGATGGGGCGATGATAGTGGGAAGGGGGCATAGTCGTTCCTAGCACAATGGCTGTGCACAATCAATCCCATCCGTCAACCTGGGGGTCGAGCGCGGCTTGACGGATCGACGACCGGACCGGTATGATGATAGGAGACAAGGGCCCCGCGGTCGGGGCCCGAGTTGTGTCTGAAGAGGGGGTTGGAAGGAACAATGACGGTCATGACGCAGGAGAAAATCCGTAATATCGCCATCATCGCGCATGTGGACCACGGCAAGACGACGCTGGTCGACGGACTGCTGCGCCAAAGCGGAACCTTTCGGTCAAACGAGGTGGTCCAGGAGCGGATGATGGACTCCAACGACCTGGAACGGGAGCGCGGCATCACGATCCTGGCCAAGAACACCGCGTTGAATTATCACGGCACCCGGGTCAATATCGTCGACACGCCGGGCCATGCCGATTTTGGCGGCGAGGTCGAGCGGACGCTGAAGATGGTGGACGGGGTGCTCCTGCTGATCGACGCCGTGGACGGCCCCATGCCGCAGACGAGATTCGTCCTCTCCAAGTCGCTCCAACTGGGCCACTGCCCCATCGTCGTGATCAACAAGATCGACCGCCCCGGCGCCCGCCCGGATGAGGTCGTCGACCTGACGTTTGACCTCTTCGTCCAGCTCGGTGCGACCGATCGGCAGCTCGATTTCCCGATTATCTTCTCCTCGGCCAAACTGGGCTATGCCGTCCGCCGGCTTGAAGATCCACGGACCGACCTGACCCCGCTCTTCGACACCATCCTCTCTCATGTGCCGCCGCCGACGGGGTCGCTGGAGGCGCCGTTCCAGATGCTGGTGACCACGATCGATCACGATGATTATGTCGGCCGCATCGCGATCGGAAAAATTGAGAACGGCGTGTTGAAGATGGGGGATGCCATTGCCCGGATCAAGCGGGACGGCACCGTGGAGAAGGGCCGGGTGACCAAGCTGCTGGGTTTTCATGGATTGAGCCGGATCGAGTTGGAGTCGGCCTCCACCGGTGAGGTGGTGGCCCTGGCCGGGTTGGATGAGGTGGAAATCGGGGAGACGATTGCCGATGCGGAGCGGCCGAACGCCCTGACGCCGATCGAGATCGGTGAGCCGACCCTGACGATGGAATTCATGGTCAACACCTCTCCGCTCGCCGGCACGGAAGGCAAGTTTGTCACCAGCCGCCATCTGCGCGAACGACTGTTTCGGGAGCTGCGGACCAACGTCGCGTTGCGCGTGGAGGAGACGGAAAACGGCGATCTGTTCAAGGTCTCCGGACGAGGCGAGCTCCATCTTGCCATCCTGATCGAGAATATGCGGCGGGAAGGCTACGAACTGGCCGTCTCGAAGCCGCGCGTGATCCTCAAAGAGGTCGGCGGCCAGACGCTCGAGCCGTACGAACTGCTGATCGTCGACGCGGAAGAACTCTATCAAGGGACGGTGATCGAGAAGCTCGGACAACGGAAGGCGGAGCTTATCAATCATCAGGTGGGGGCGGATGGGCGGGTTCGATTGGAATATCGCATCCCGGCCAGGGGGTTGATTGGTTTTTACACCGAATTTTTGACCGATACCAAAGGCAGCGGCGTGCTCCATCACATCTTTGATGGCTATGGACCGTACAAGGGGGAGATCCCGACGCGCACACGCGGTGCGCTCATCGCCATGGAGGCGGGGGAGACGGTGGCGTACGGCCTCTTCAATCTTCAGGAGCGCGGCGATCTGTTCATCGGAGCGGGGGTCAAGGTCTACGGCGGCATGGTCATCGGGCAGCACTCCCGGGAAAACGATCTGGTGGTCAACCCGATGAAAGCCAAGAAGCTGACCAATATGCGGGCGGCCGGCAGCGATGAGAACGTCAACCTGACTCCGCCCCGGCTGCTGACCCTGGAACAGGCGATTGAGTTTATCGCCGAAGATGAGCTGGTGGAAGTGACGCCACAATCGATCCGGTTGCGAAAACGCCTTCTGGATGAGAACGAGCGCAAGCGGGCGTCGAAGCGATAAGGCAGGGCTAATACATCTTGATGATGACGGCAATCCCTTTTTGCAGGGCGTGCCGCCATTGTGTTTCCAACTCCGGCGAAAACTCAGGATCCAATTCAGTCAGCGTTTTCATCAGACAGTTGACCCAGATCGCGAACATCTCCGGCGCGATATTCATCTTCTTCCGGCTGTGAAGTTCGCCGAGCCGGTGGAGGGCCATCTTCCCCGTCTCTCTTCCCTCATCATACTCCAGCAGCATGAGGAGCCCATGCATGAAGAGCTCCTTCTGCCGCGCGAAGTCCGTGTCCTTAAATAAGGGCTTGATTCTCGGATCGGCATCGAGAAAAATATCATAAAAGCGGTGTGCCAGCCCCTTGTCGTGCACGCGTTGAAAACTTTCCCGGACTGCCGTCATCGATGACCTCGATTTCGTCAAGCGGCGCGCGGCGCTGTTTTCAGCACCCTGCGGAGACACGATTACCCAGTGTAGGCTCTTGGGGGAGCGCTGTCAATCGATTGACGATGCAGCCGCCTTGAAGAGTTGATCGTAGAGGAGTTGAGCCAGCAAACGGTAGCCGTCGGTCGTCAGGTGCAGCCCGTCGTTGGAGTAGTGTTCGGCCAGTCTCAAGGTGTCCGGTTCGGCTGTGGCTGCGAAAAGATTGATCAGCGGCTGCGGTTTTGACCGGCAATAGTCGGCGATCAGCCCGTTGAGCGCCTGGCGCGGCGGAATCAGCGCGTCGAAGCCGCGGATGGAGGGGACGGTCACGGCAACGGGCCGGATGGCGGCGCCCCGAAGGCGTTCATACATGGTGACGAGATTCCGCATGATCGCCTGCGGCTGCGCCCCATAGCCCAGATCGTTCGCGCCGCCGAGTAGGACGACGTCATCGGGCTGGAGGGCGATCACCTCCCGGCTCAATCGCATCGCCATTTCCCCGGTAAATTCTCCATTCACGCCGCTGACCCATATTTCGGCGCCATCACCCAACAGCTCTTGGAGAAAACGGCCGTAGGGTGTTGACGTCCCGCCGGGGGATTGCGGTGTCGGCGATTGATAACCCACCGTGAGGCTGTCGCCAAAGGCGATGATGCGGCGCGGTGGTCCCATGGGTTGACCCATTATACCGTGCGTCATTGACGGTGTGCGTCGAATCACGTAGGATGAGCGGGGATGAAAGCGATCCGCCGTGATTCACCGGATCACGGCCGAGAGAAGCGACCAATGATATGGCATCAGGCGAAACGGTGTGCGGGATGGTGGCTTGTCGCGATCGTATCGTCAGGCTGCCAGCTGTTTCAGCCTGCACCGGTATCAACACGCCATGCCGAGTTGGTCGCCCAAGTGGAACGGTATCTTGTCGCCGACGATCAGCAGGCCGAGCCACTCTTGCCCCCGCTCGTCGGTCGATCCACGGATGAGCTGGTCCCGGCGCTGCGGCGGGCGCTGACCGACCCGCTCCGCTGGACGCGGGACGCCATCAAGA
>JBGPUQ010000119.1:0-4082 GCA_041491185.1 Nitrospiria bacterium
ATGTGCGGCATCGTCGGCTATATCGGCACCAATAATGTGGTGCCGTTCTTGATCGAGGGGTTGCGGCGGTTGGAATACCGCGGCTATGACTCGGCGGGGATCGCCTTTTTGCAGGCCGGCCGGCTCAGCGTGAAGCGGGCGGTCGGCAAATTGGCCAATCTGGAAGCGACGCTTCACGGGAAAGAGTACAGCGGACGGAGCGGGATCGGCCATACCCGCTGGGCGACCCACGGCCGTCCGTCGGAAGAAAACGCCCACCCTCATACGGCCGGCGGCATTGCCGTGGTGCACAATGGCATTATTGAAAATTATCTGGAACTGAAAACCGCGTTGCAACGGAAGGGTTGCATCTTTACCTCGGAGACCGATACGGAGGTGATCGTGCATCTCATCCATCAAGAGACGCTCCAAGGCCGTTCGTTTGAAGAGGCGACGCTCCGGGCGTTGCAGCAATTGCGCGGCGCCTATGCCATCTGCGCCGTGTCGGAACAGGAGCCGGAGGTGTTGATCGCCGCCCGCAACGGCTGTCCGCTGGTGCTCGGCTTGAGCGACGACGGGGTGATGGCGGCCTCGGATATTCCGCCGTTGCTGGCCCATACCCGGCAGATGCTCTTTCTGGAGGATGAAGAAATGGCCGTGCTGGCACCCGGCCGGCCGCACCGGGTGGAGGTCAAGGACCTGCAGGGTCGGCTCAAGCCACGGGACGTGGTGACGGTCGACTGGAGCCTGGCGATGGCGGAGAAGGGCGGCTTCAAGCACTTCATGCTCAAGGAAATTTACGAACAACCCCGCGCGCTGACCGACACGATTCGGGGGCGACTGTCGCTGGCCACCGAAGAGGTCGCGCTCCCGGAGTTGAGGCTTGATCCGGCAAAGGTGAGCCGTCTGGCGCGGTTGACGTTGCTGGCCTGCGGCACCTCCTGGCACGCGGGATTGGTCGGCCGCTATCTCGTTGAAGAATTGGCCCGCGTGCCGGTCTCGGTCGAGATCGGTTCGGAGTTTCGCTATCGGAATCCGATCGTCGGACCGGACGATCTGGTGGTGGCCATCTCGCAGTCGGGCGAAACGGCCGATACACTGGCCGGACTTCGCGAGGCGAAGAAGAAGGGCGCGACCGTCATTGCCATCTGCAACGTGGTGGGCAGCACGCTGTCCCGTGAGGCGGACGGGGTGATCTACACCCATGCCGGTCCCGAGATCGGTGTGGCATCGACCAAAGCGTTCACCGCGCAGGTGGCCGCGCTGGTGTTGCTGGCGCTCTGGCTGGGGCAGTCCAACGGGCGATTGTCGCCAGAAATTCGCCGTGACGTCGCCGAGGCGATGATCCGGCTGCCGCACCTCTTGGAAGCGGTTCTTCGTCACGATGAGAAGATTGCCGCCGTGGCCCGCCGGTTTGCCTCATCGACCCACATGCTCTATCTGGGCCGCGGCGTGCTCTACCCCATTGCGCTTGAAGGGGCGCTCAAGCTGAAGGAAATTTCCTACATTCATGCGGAAGGCTATCCCGCCGGCGAGATGAAACACGGTCCCATCGCCCTGATCGATCCGACCATGCCGGTGGTGGTGATGATGCCCAAAGATCGCGTCTATGAGAAGATGCTCAGCAACATGATGGAGGTCAAGGCGCGGGATGGGATCATCATCGCCCTGGTGACGGAAGGCGATACGGCGATCGCCTCGACAGCCGACGAGGTGATCACGCTGCCGGAGGTGCACCCGCTCCTGCTGCCGCTGCTCTATGTGGTGCCGCTACAGCTGCTGGCCTATCACATCGCGGTGCTGCGCGGTTGCGACGTCGATCAACCGAGGAACCTGGCGAAGAGCGTGACAGTTGAGTAAATGTCGAATGACGAATTTCGAATGGGGAATGAAAACCGAAGGACTGCGGAAATTCGAATGCTGCGATATGCGTATGGCGATGGGGGTTGTCAGGGGGAGAGGAGCATCTCCCCCTGACTTAAGTGCGCGTTCTTTGCGAGCGGAATCAGCAACGTGACGGTCGAATGACGATAAACTTTCTGGACGCCCTCAATCCCCCCCAGCGGCAGGCGGTGGAACAGACGGAGGGGCCGCTCTTGATCCTGGCCGGCGCCGGCAGCGGGAAAACCCGCGTCATCGCCTACCGGATCGCCTATCTGATCGCCTGCAAAGGGGTGGCGCCGGCGCAGATTCTGGCGGTGACCTTCACCAATAAAGCGGCGGGCGAGATGCGCAGCCGGGTGGTGGAGTTGCTTGGCCCTCGCGGGCAGGGCGTGTGGGTCAGCACGTTTCACAGCGCCTGCGTGAGGATCTTGCGCCAGCACGCGGATCGATTGGGGTACGACAAGAGCTTTCAGATCTATGATACGGCCGATCAGATTGCGCTGGTCAAGGAAGGGATCGGCGAACTGCAGATCGATCCCGACCGGTATAAACCGACGGCCCTGCTGGGCCGGATCAGCTGGGCCAAAAATCATCTCCTCACGCCGTCGGCCTACCAGGACAGCGCGCAGCCGTTCGGGCTGGAAAAAGCGGCCGCCCGCCTCTACCCCTGGTACCAGGCGAGATTGCAGCGCAATCAGTCGATGGATTTTGATGATCTGTTGCTCCTCTCGGTCCGGTTGTTTGAAGAACATTCCGCCGTGTTGGAGTCGTACCGGACGCAGTTCCGCTATGTACTGATCGACGAATTTCAGGACACCAATCCGGTCCAGTACCGATGGATCCGGTTGCTGACCGGACGGCATCAGAATCTCTGCGTGGTCGGCGACGATGACCAGAGCATCTATCGCTTCCGCGGCGCCGATGTCGGTAACATCCTGCGGTTCGAGCAAGATTTTCCGTCATCGGCCGTTATTTTATTGGAACAGAATTACCGTTCCACCCAGACGATTCTCAACGCGGCGATGGCCGTCGTGGAACGCAATCCGTCCCGCAAGGCCAAACGACTCTGGACCGAGCAGGCCGGCGGCGCGCTGATCACCCGCTGCTGCGCCGGAAGCGACGAGGCCGAGGCCGATTATATTGCGGGGACCATCGAGCGGTTGTGTCAGTCGACCGGCACGCGCCACGGCGACTGCAGTGTGCTCTACCGGACCAACGCGCAATCCCGTTCGCTGGAAGAAGGATTGCGGCGGCGCGCGCTGCCGTACCAGATCATCGGCGGGGTGCGGTTTTACGAGCGCAAAGAGATTAAAGATATCCTGGCCTACCTCCGGCTCATCGCCAATCCGCATGACCAGGTCGGTCTGTTGCGGGTGCTCAACGTGCCGGCCAGGGGCATCGGGAGCACGACGATTCAACGGATTCAACGCGCCGCGATGGAGTGGGGTGTGTCGCTTTATGACGCGATCGGCCGATTGGTTGATGGCGGGCGTGATGCGACCGGAGGTGAACCGGCCGGGACGGCCATTACGGCGGCGCCGCGAAAGGCGTTGGCGCAGTTTTGGGGACTGCTGCAGGAACTTCGGCAGCCGCACGAATCGTCGCTCACGCGACTGTTGGAGGTGTTGCTGCGGAAGACGGCCTATCAGGAGTGGCTCAAGCAGGAATTTGGCCCGGGCGCCGAGGTTCGGATTGAAAATATCCAGGAGTTGTTCTCGGCCATTGAGGAATTTGAGGAACGATTTTTTGACGATGGTGGTGGGGGCGAGGTGTTGCCCCGCCCAGGGCGGCCCGACGGGTTGCCCCTACAGGCCTTTCTCGACCAGGCCATGTTGCGCTCCGATGTGGATGAGTTGGCGGGCGAGGGCGGCGCGGTGCTGCTCATGACGCTGCACAGCGCGAAGGGATTGGAGTTTCCAGTTGTCTTCATGGCAGGCATGGAGGAAGGACTCTTCCCCCATTTTCGCTCATTGACCGAGCCCGCCGAAATGGAAGAGGAGCGGCGGTTGTGCTACGTCGGCATGACGCGGGCCAAGCGGCATCTCTATTTGATTCATACCGACATGCGGCGGTTGTACGGCTCGGTGCAATGGAATGCGCCATCTCGATTTTTGGAAGAGATCCCGGCGGAATTGTGTGCGCACGAGCGTTATGGCATACCGGCCGATGAGGAGTTGGCGGCGCCGCAGCAGCAGAACGGCTGGGCCCCGCGTCGGTCG
>JBGPUQ010000120.1:0-4060 GCA_041491185.1 Nitrospiria bacterium
GCCGATCCGGCCATGGAGATCGATGACGATGACGGCCCCGTGCATGGTGTTGAGAATCTGATGGGCCGTGAAGGCCGACCGGATATCGACCAGGCGGTACCGCCAGCTCGCGCGGGCGGACATCACCAGATAGCCGAAAATTGGGAGATAGCCGAAGGGATAGGCGGCGATGCCGTACCCGGCCAGATAATCCCATGAACCGAGATAGGCCACCACGAACGCCAGCATGAAGGCCTTGATCCGGCGTTTGTGCGTGCCGACCGTGGCCTTCCGATATTCGATCCAGTAGTGGCGTAAACTGATGGCCATCAACGTGAAGAAAAAGCCGAGGAAGGGAATGGCAAACCACCCGTAGTGCGGGTAGTAGCCCCACCAGTAATGGTACATGCGATCGACAAACGCATCGGTGGTGAGGATGACCAGGAGAAAGAGCGTGGAGAGCGCCCAATTGACCGGAATCCAGGGTTTGCACCGCTCATCGAGGCGCAGCACCGCGACCGTGAAGTGGTAGACGGCGGCCGGAATGAAGGCGACTCCAAGGTAGGTGAGTTTGGCCCACCAGCGCGCCGTGGTCGGATCGGTCGCGCAGTACATCCAGGAGATGGAGAAGAGCCAGATTCCGGTCGTCAGCGACACGACGAAAAAGAGCAGGCTGACCCGTGAGCGTTCTTCGCGCAACACCGCCCACGTGCCAAGCAGAAGGATGGCGGCCGCCGTCAAAAATGTGGGGACGGCATAGGGGTTGAAGTCGTAGTTGGCCGCGTTGAGGAGTGGTGTGATCATGAATATCTGGGGGTGAAGCGATCTATCAGAGAAGTATATCGGATAGATGAATTTGGTCAAGAAATCCAAATGGTTGCCGTGGTCGAACCGACCCTTGCGGCGGCCATTGTGAATCGTGTATACAGAAGTCAGCCGTTCGCGCAATTCCGGCCGTACGGTGATGAAAGGTTCGTTGTCACAATGCGCCATTTCCCTATCGGCAGATCCGGCAGACCCCGCATGGGGCGGTTCGTCCTTCTTGGGTTGCTGCTCTTCTCCGGTTGTCAGCCACCTCCGCCCGGGATGGTCTTGATTCCGGCCGGCACGTTTCTCATGGGCACCGATGAGGTGGATGTCAATCAGGAGGCGCTGAGCGTTGGTTTTCCCCATCCCTGGTATGAAGATGAGCATCCGCTTCAGACGATCGATCTTCCCGCGTTCTATATCGGCAAATATGAGGTGACCAACATCGACTATCAGGAATTCGTGAAGGCCGCGAACCGTCGACCTCCTCCGGACTGGGTCAATGGATCATTCCCCGCGGAGCGGGCCGCATTTCCCGTGGTCTATGTCAGCTGGTACGAGGCGATGGACTATTGCCACTGGAAGCAGATGCGCCTGCCCACCGAGGCCGAGTGGGAGAAGGCCGCGCGGGGGCCGAAGGGACAGCCGTATCCATGGGGCGACGTGATCGATCCGAATCGCGCCAACGTGTCGACCAGTCAGTCAATCGCCGGATCGAGTGCGGCCGTCGGCCGGTATGACGCCGGGAACAGCCCGTATGGCGTCTCTGACATGATCGGCAATGTCTGGGAATGGACGGATGGCTGGTATCAGCCCTATCCGGGTAATCATGCCGTGAATGAAAATTTCGGAACCACCTATCGGGTGAACCGCGGCCTCTCGTTCATGAGCGTGGGCCACATTCCATCGGATCAGTACCTGCGGGTGCTGTCGATTATCGCGCGGGCCTCCTTCCGGTCGTATGATTATCCCACGGCCCAGGTCGCCGATGTCGGCTTTCGCTGTGCGAAGTCGGTGAAATAATCTGGCGGGTTAGGGGCCGGTTTTCCCGTTCGGTGCTGGACGACTATTTCCGCCGGCCACGGCCGTGATGGTGAAGCTGTCCGCGACGGTTCCTTGCGCGCAGCGCAGGTCGCTCTTTTGTCCATCGGCCGGGCCGCAGAGAAAAGAACCTTCGATGGCCGAGGCGGTGAAATGCAACGTGACGACGCCGTGGTGCATTGCGCGGAAGGCGGACCAGTCGGGTTTTTCGCACATGCTCCAGAGGCAGTCGCCGTCCCGCTCCAGTTCGGCGCCGCCGGTACCGGTGGTGAGGTGCACCACGCCGTTCTGCGGGGTGGTCCGTTCGTAGTTATGGCTGTGGCCGGAGAGATTCAGGACATATTTGCCGTAGCGGGCGCCAAGCGCGTCGAGCGCCTCTTTGAACGACGCCTTGCCGGGATGACGGCCCGAGGAATAGGCCGGCCGGTGGCCGAAGGTCACGATGAAGGTGATCGCCGGATCTTTCTGCCCGTCGTCCATCAGCTTTTTCATCTTGGTGTTCCAGTCGATCAATGCGCCGGCCCAGGGTTCCGGATAGGCGATGAACCGGACATTGCCGTAATCGAGCCAGTACCAATCCTTCCCGCAACAACTGATCGCGGGAGCGCCTGGCGAGGTCTGGCTGTTGGGCAGGTCGAACCGACCTTTATAGTTCTTCAGATGATCCCGGGTCGGATTTTCCCATTCGTGATTGCCCCAGACCGGCATGTAGGCCACATCCTGCGACCAGACCATGACGTCGTTAAAATGCTGATCGACATGCGCCTGGCCATGGGGATCGGCGTAGGTGAGATCACCCACCGCGAGGACGAACGCCGGCGCGGCCGCGGCGATTTGAGACTGGATGGCGGCCATGATCGGGAAGCTGGCGCTGTCGCCGATGTCGCCCTCCACCGCGATCGTAAAATCCGGGCTCCCGTGCGGCGGCGGCGTGCGGAAAGTGTGATCCGGCCCCGTGCCGATCGAGTAGTGGTAGAGCGTGTTCTCCTGCAATCCGATGACCTTCGCTTCCCAGAAGGGGCCGGGTGAGGAGATGGGGTGCAGGCTGGGCGGCTGCGCGGTGACCGTCTGGCCGTAGGCGGTGGTCGGACCGTAGCGGATGACCGCCTCCGTTCCGCGCCAGTCGACGGTCACGGAGGTCTGGCCCGTGAGGGTCCAGTGAATCTCGTCGGCCGCGAAGAGCGTGCCGGCGGCCCCCAGACTGCAGAGGATCACGACCGACAGCAGAAGCGTGTGCGATGATAGCCGCATGAGTGTCCTTTCCATTCAGAAGATACTGTGTCCCACGCCAAAGAAAGAGCCGCCCATTCATCCTATCCGAACAGAGTGAGGGCTGTAAATAGTTGCAGAACAGGGCGGGCGTGGGGTATACAGATACCCATGTGGTTCCCTGCCGGAGATCGGCGGCTGGCGGTTGCCGTTGTTGTGCTCGTAGCGATTCTCCTCGGCGGCTGCGCGGGCCATTGGGCGCGTGAACAGGAGCAAGGATTTCGGGCGTCCGCTGAAGGCGCCTTCCTCTACGGGCCGATTCGCGGCTTTTTGCAAACGCCGGCCGGCGGCAATCCCGGGACAACCTCCCACGACCGGCCGACGCTGAAGGAATTGGGGATTCAAACGGCCCCCATGGCCGATGCGTCCGTCACGGTGGGGTGGGGTGCGCATGATTTCTATGGCGGCGCCCGGGTGATCGAGCTTTCCGGCAGCAGCGTCCTGGATCAGAAACTCGTTACCCATAACGTCACCTTCCCGGCCGGTATGGCTGTGAGTTCCACTGTTCAGCTCAATTGGTATCGGCTGGGATACGAGCATCGCTTTCTCTTTCGTCATGACGACACCATGCTGCAAATCGAGCCGGCCATCGAAGGACTGCTCTTCGATTTCGGCTATCAGATCAATGGCGTTGGCCTCTCGACCAGCCGCACCTATTTCAAAGGCGGCGTCCGACTCGGAATCCGTTCGGAGTGGAGCCCGTGGCCGCGCTTCTCGATTCTTGGCGATGCGATGGGCTCGGTGCCGATTCCTGGCCAACCGATGATTCTCTCCCTCCAGGCGACCGGACGCTATCGACTGTGGGGTCGGACCGATCGGGGTGGCACGTTCTTTTTGGGGATTGGCTATGATCAGATCGACCATAAAGACCTGCAAACCGTGCCGAATCATATCAAGGTGGAGATGGGGCCGCTGCTGGTGACGGGACTGGCCGTCAATTTTTAGCGCGGTGTGCGCGTGACCC
>JBGPUQ010000121.1:0-4050 GCA_041491185.1 Nitrospiria bacterium
CCCCGCCAGCAACTCCTGATCGCTTACAGTCGAACGATTGACCCCGTAACTATAACAGGCAAAATCCATCAGATTGAGAATGACCACCGCCCGCTCACCATGCGCGCGATAGAGGGCGTCATAGAGCGGTTGCCGCGCCTTGAAAAAGAGCTGTCCGGAACGTTCCTGCTGGTAGACCACCCCTGGTATATAATAGACACAGTCCGCCGGGCAGGCGATGGCCCTCCCCCGATGCGTCCCGCAGCAGATGGAGCAGATCAGCCCCGCCAACGCCGGGCATGGCCGTTTTCCCTTGCGCTGATGGCAATAGACGCACCGTCCCATCAGCGCCCCGTGCTGCTCACGCGCTCTTTGCCGGGACGGCCGTTCCCCAGCCGTCGCTCCGCCATTCCCACCATCCAGAGAATGCCGAGGCCGCTCACCAGCGCGATGCCGTTGGCCGCCACCGCCTGCCGATGATCGCTCTGAAACGTTTCCTGTAATTTCGCGCGGATCTCCGCCGGAACCGGGTGATCGCCCCCTGCCAGCAGTTGGGCCCGCACGGCTTGCGCCTGGGGGGTCACGACAAAACCAGCGTAGAACGTGCTCACCACCATCAGCCCCGTCAACCAAAAACGCACAATGCCCCACCGTCGGCCGGCATAGGCCTGAATCCCTCCAGCGATCAACGCGACCAGGCCGCAGAGCGCGCCCAGGTGATAATACGCTGGGAAGAGATGATTCATCAGGTCGCCGGCCTGTTGTCGGGGCAGGGCCGAGAAGAGGCCGGGCGCGATGACGAAGGAGAGCACCACAATCGCACCCACCCATACGGCAACGGCGATCACAAAGAGCGCTTCGATGATGCGAGCGACCATGGGGGGTGTCATTATCCGCCATCCCCTTCGGCCCGGTCAAGGGCAACGCCCCGAGGGCGAATGGTTTGACAAGCCATTCGGTTTTCGTTATCCTGATCCTAGATCGATCGAGGCCCTCCGATGTCGCCGAAACGTGAACCCCCGCTCGTTGATTGTCAGCATTGCGTGGCTGAACATCTCTGTGAGCTGTTCGACCTCTCGAACAAGGAGTCGGAACAGCTTGCCCCACTCCTCAGCTTCCACCATTATGAGCCCCACCAAACCATTTTCTACGAAGGCAAACCCTGTCTCGGCCTCTATATCCTCTGCGCCGGAAAAGCCAAACTGGTCCAAAGCTCATGGTCCGGCCAACAACACATTCTCAAAATCGTCACGTCGGGCGAAGTGATCGAAAAAAATGCGCTCTTTGACGAAACCACTCATTCCGTCACCTGCGAGGCATTGGAGCGCTGCCAGGTCGGCTTTCTCACCCGCGACCGCTTCTATGAATTACTGGCCGGCCATCCGGGCATGGCCGTGAAGTGCATCAAAGCGTTGAGCAAAGAACTCCATGCCGCCTACCAAAAACTGATGGCGGCGACCTTCGAGAGCGCCCGCGAACGCATGGCGGGCACCCTCCTGCAGTTGGGGCGGCAACATGGCGTCCCGCATCCCGACGGCCGGCTCATCGCCATTGCCCTGTCGCGCGAGGAGCTGGCTGAAATGGCCGGGGTGTCGGTCGAAACCGCCGTTCGCCTCCTGACCAAATTCAAGGAGGAGCAGCTTATTGCCGCCAATGGGAAAGAGATTATTCTTTGTAATATCGACCGATTGTCCAGGATCTGTCACACGCTCCCGCCGATGTAGGGTTGGTCGTCCCCTCTCCACCAGAAAATTGACCACGATCAATCTTCGGCTTGTCCGAAGTCATAGACCCCGGCATTGATTCCTGCTAGGCTAAGTGTGCCGGGCAGACTCAGTCGGGAAAGGGGGAAATCCCAATGGCCATGTCGATACGGTTTCAACGCTACTTGGATGATCGCCGCATCCCCTATCAAATGTTGCCCCATGCCGAAGCGTTTACCGCCCCGGAGACGGCGGCCGCCCTCCACGTACCCGGCAAAGAGGTCACCAAAACCGTCATCGTCAAGGCGGGGGGCCGCTATCTGATGATGGTGCTGCCCGCGCATGAGCGGGTCGATCTGGCCAAAGTGGCCAGACTGCTCAACGTCAACACCGTCAGACTGGCCACCGAGAGTGAAATGCAACGCCTCTTTCCGGATTGTGAGGTGGGCGCCGAGCCGCCGTTCGGCAATCTCTACGGCGTTGAGGAGTATGTGGACCACTCCGTGCTGGAGGACCGGGAAGTCATCTGTCCGGCGGGCACCCATCATGAGGCGATCAGAATGCGGATGAATGAATTCATGCAACTGACACATCCAACCATCGCCGATTTTCATGCCGGCGGGACCAAGCGGCCGGGAGGCGACCGATGATGCGGGTCACACAGGCGCTCACGGAACAGGTTGTCACGCTGGCGCCACACACCACGATCCGCACGGCGGCCGAAGTGCTCCGTCGGGAAGCCAGCGATTATCTGCTGGTCGGAGAGAACGGAACACCCGCGGGGATCGTCACGGAACTCGATATCGTCCGCGACGTCATCGCGATGGATTTGAATCCGTACGTCACGACCATCGACCGGATCATGAGCGGACCGCTGCTGGAGGTCCAGGCCGACTGCTCCGTGGCCGAGGCGGGCGATCTGATGGCCACCAAAGGAGTTCGCCATTTGATCGTCCGAGAGGAGGGGGATATCGCAGGCATCTTTTCGATCCGCGACTTCATCACGGCCAACGGCCTGCCGTTGATTCCGGCACGGCAAATCATGTCCTCCCCCGTCCACTCGGTCGCCGTCGGTGTGACGGTCCGAGCGGCCGCCGGCGAAATGAAGGCGCGCCGACTCGGCAGTCTGCTGATCACGCAGGGAGACGTGCCCATCGGCATCGTCACGGAATCGGACATCGTGCACCGGGTCCTCGGGCGGGATCTGAACCCCTACGTCACCACGGTGGAGCAGATCATGAGCACGCCGCTGGTCAGCGTGGATGTCAATCAGCCGGTCGAGGGGGTCCGCGATCTGATGGCCAAGCGGCGAATTCGCCATCTTGGCGTGCTGGAACATGGCCAGGTCGTCGGCGTGATTTCCGCCAGGGATCTGTTGCACCCCACTTATTACGAAGTGATCGGATGGTAGCCATGACCCGAACAGCAGACATCAACCGGGACACGAAGGAACTCCGGTCCACGCTCGACCATGCGACGTTGAGGGCCGTTTTTGAACAGGCCAGCGACGGCATCGCCGTCATGGATGAATCGCGCACCATCATCGCGATGAACCCGGCGCTTGAGCGATTGATCGGGCAGTCGGCCGCCGATATCGTCGGCCAGGCCAGTTGCCGCGCCATTCTGGCCTGCGAGGATGAGGCCGGCTGTCTGCTCTGTGACCGCCCCTGTCCGGGCCAACTGGCGCTCAGTACGGCCGTGACGACCCCGTACCAGGAACTTTTTCTGAAAACGAAAGAGGGACACACCATCCCGGTCTCGGCCAGTTTCACCCCGTTGCATATGGGGTCCGACGGCGGGCGGATTTTTCTCATGATTATCCGCGACATCACCGACAAACATCGTCAGGAGCTGCATCTGCGCCACCTCGCCCTGACCGACGGCCTGACCGGCCTCTACAACCGCCGGTCGCTCACGACCCAACTGCGGGAAGAGATCAGCCGCTCCCGGCGCTACCATCACCCGCTCTCGCTGCTCTTTATTGATCTGGACCAGTTCAAACGTTACAACGACGACCGCGGCCACCGAAAAGGTGATGAGGTGCTCAGAACCCTCGCCCGGCTGTTCAGAGAGCAGATGCGGGCAACGGACATTGTGGCCCGCTACGGCGGCGAAGAGTTCGTCGTCCTGCTCCCGGAAACAAACAACGAGCAGGCGTGCACCCTGGCCGAGCATCTTCGGGGGGCTGTCGCACGCCAATTGGAAGAACAGCCACCGGACCAGTACGGCCACCACACCGGCCTCACCATCAGCATCGGTGTCGCCACCTTTCCCGCCGACGCCCCCGACGGTCCCGCCTTGCTGGAGCAGGCCGATCGGGCGCTCTACGCCGCCAAAGCGGCCGGACGCAATCGGGTGGAATGCGCCG
>JBGPUQ010000122.1:0-4047 GCA_041491185.1 Nitrospiria bacterium
ATCGGTCGTGACCTTGTGGATGGTCTGGTGCAACGCCCGTAACAGCGCCTGCGCCCTGGGCGAGGAATGCTGCGGATCGAACGGGGGCAGCCGGCGCGCGGCCCGCACGCGATCGGCCCCGTCGCAGATCAGCCGCCAGACGCGGTTGAGGAAGCGGGAGGCGCCTTCGACCGCGTGGTCATCCCACTCCAGATCTTTTTCCGGCGGCGCGGCAAAGAGCGAAAAGAGCCGGGCCGTGTCGGCGCCGTATCGTTCGATGATCTGGTTCGGGTCGACGACGTTGCCCTTCGATTTGGACATCTTGGCGCCGTCCTTGATCACCATCCCCTGCGTCAGCAAATTGGTGAACGGCTCATCCGCCGTGGTCAGCCCCAGATCGCGGACCACCTTCGTGAAGAAACGTGAGTAGAGCAGGTGCAGGACGGCGTGCTCGATCCCGCCGATATATTGATCGACCGGCATCCAATAGTCGGCCGCCTCCGGGCGGAACGGCCGGTCGGTCTCCCTCGGCGAGGTATAGCGAAGAAAATACCAGGAGGAGTCGATGAAGGTGTCCATCGTGTCGGTTTCCCGCCGGGCCGTGCCGCCGCAGCGCGGACAGTTGGTCTCCAGAAACGTCTGGCTCTCCCGCAGCGGGGAGCCGCCTTTGCCCGTAAACGGCACGTCGCGCGGCAGGACGACCGGCAATTGCTCGACCGGAACGGGCACGACCCCGCACCGATCGCAATAGAGCATGGGAATCGGCGTCCCCCAGTAGCGCTGACGCGAGATACCCCAGTCGCGGAGTCGGTAGTGCACACTGCGCGCGCCGAGGTTGTGCGCCACCAGGTGATCGATGATCGCGCGTTTGCCGTCAGGTTGGGAGAGTCCCGTCTGCGCTCCGGAATCGGCCATCCAGCCCGCCTCGTCCACGTAGGCCTCCGTCATCGTCGTGGCGTTGAGTGTCCGGTCGGGATTTTGAATGACCACGGTGATCGGGAGGCGATATTTTTTGGCAAACTCAAAGTCGCGTTGATCGTGGGCGGGCACGGCCATCACGGCGCCGGTGCCATACTCCATCAGGACGAAATTGGCGACCCAGATCGGAATCGGCCGGTTGGTCAGCGGATTGATCGCGTAGACGCCGGTAAAGACGCCCTCCTTCTCAAACTCCTCCGCCGTCCGGGCCGCCTTCTCCAGCCGGCTGGTCCGCTCCACGAAGGCGCGCACCTCCGCCGCCTGTGGTGAGCCGGCCGTCAATCGTTCGACCAGCGGATGCTCCGGCGCCAGACTCATGAAGGTCGCGCCCCACAGTGTGTCGGGCCGGGTGGTGAAAATCGTGATGGTGTCGTCGCGGCCCTGAAGGGGGAAGGTGACCTCGGCCCCTTCGCTTTTCCCGATCCAGTTCCGCTGCATGGTGAGCACCCGTTCGGGCCAGCCGGTCAGCCGGTCGCAGCCGGCGAGCAACTCTTCGGCGTAGGCGGTGATCCGCAGAAACCACTGCTCCAGCTCCTTCTGGATGATGGCGGTGTCGCATCGCCAGCAGGCGCCGTCGATCACCTGCTCGTTGGCCAGCACCGTCTGGCACTTCGGGCACCAGTTGACGGCCGAGCGCTTGCGATAGGCGAGGTCGCGTTCGTACATCTTCAAAAAGAACCACTGGGTCCACTGATAATAATCGGGGCGGCAGGTGGTGATTTCCCGCTTCCAATCGTACGACAGCCCCAACCGCTGGAGCTGCTGCTTCATATAGGAGATGTTGTGCATCGTCCAACTGGCCGGATGCACCCCCTGCTCGATCGCCGCGTTTTCCGCCGGCATGCCGAAGGCGTCCCAGCCCATCGGGTGGAGCACGCTGCGGCCGCGCAGCCGTTGATACCGGGCGATCACGTCGCCGATCGTGTAGTTGCGCACGTGGCCCATGTGGATCCGGCCGGAGGGATAGGGGAACATGACGAGACAATAATATTTTTTATCGCGGTCGGCCTGCTCCGTGACGACCGCGCTCTGCTGCGTCAGCCAGGCGGCCTGCCACTTGGTCTCGATCTGTGTGTGATCATACTTCGCCATCGTCGGAATCCAACCGCCTATTCTTACCATACAGGGGGAGTGATCGCAAGCCGGAGCGGCCGGTTGTCTTCGAGATGATCGACGTGCTAGTCTGCCCACGCCATGACCGCGCCGTCTCTCCAGAAACTTCCCACCATTGCCATCCTTGGCCGGCCCAATGTGGGCAAGTCGACGCTCTTTAACCGCGTGATCGGGTGGCGGCAGGCGATCGTTGAAAATGTGCCGGGCGTGACGCGGGACCGGCAGTATGCGCCGACGGAATGGTCGGGCCGGCCGTTCCGGCTGGTTGATACGGGCGGGCTTGATCCCGACGCGACGCAAGGCATGCTCGCGCTGGTCCGCCGGCAAACGGAACACGCCATTGCCGAGGCGGAGCTCCTCATCTGCCTCTTTGACGGCCGGGAGGGGCTGACGCCGCTGGATGAGACGATCGTGGAGCGGTTGCGCAAGGAGAAGAAGCCGGTCTTCTACGCGGTCAACAAGGTTGATACGGTCGGCGGCCCGGCGCTGGTAAGCGAATTCTATCGGCTGGGGGTCACGCCCCTCTATCCGGTCTCGGCCGAGCAGGGGCGTGGGGTGGCCGAGCTCTTCGATGCCGTCGTCCCCCGATTGCCGGAACGCGCCGTCGAGCCGGAGCCGGCCGAGCCGCTGCCGAAGATCGCCATCCTCGGCCGTCCCAATGTCGGCAAGTCGACATTGCTCAACGTGCTGTTGGGCGAAGAGCGGGTGCTGGTGGATTCGGTCCCCGGGACGACGCGGGATTCGATTGATGAACTGGTCGTTCACAAAGGCCGTTCCTATCTTTTTGTCGATACGGCCGGCATTCGGCGGCGGGGCAAGATCGAGCGGGGGATCGAGCGCTTCAGCGTGGCGCGCGCGCTTGACGCAATGGAGCGATGCGATGTCGCCTTGCTGGTGATCGACGCCAGCGAGGGGATCGTTGAGCAGGACACGAAGCTGGCCGGCCAGATCATCGAGGCCGGCAAGGGACTCGTGATTCTGATCAATAAATGGGATACCAAAACGGGACCGCCGGAGGCGAAGCTGGCGATGAAAGCGGAGATCGCCCGGTTGTTTGCCTTTCTCCCCTCCCCCCTGGTCCTCTATACGTCGGGCCTGACGCGGCAGGGCGTGGCAAAAATCTTCGGCCAACTCGATCGGGTGTTGCACGGCTACGGGCAACGGGTGACCACGGGCCAGCTCAACCGGCTGGTGCAGCGATTGATGACGCAGCAGCCGCCGCCGAGCGATCGGGGACGCCTGGTCAAACTCTACTACCTGACGCAGACTGGGGTGAAGCCGCCGACCTTTGTGCTCTTCAGCAATCGGCCCAGCGCCATCCGGACCTCCTACGTCCGATTTATCGAGCACCAACTGCGGGATCAGTATGGGTTTCTCGGCACGCCGCTGCGCTTCCTGGTGCGGCTGAGGGAACGGGAACCGAGGGTAAGGCCAGCGTGGACTAAGGATCAAAAACCAGGGCGGGGTAAGGACTCAGGGAAGAAAGACCGGATGAAGGGATAAAAGCGTACGGCGATGAGGGGCTCGGGGGGAGAGGGGCATCTTCCCCCGAAGAAAATAGTACGGCGATGAGGGTAGGGGCGTATTGCTATACGCCCCTACTGAATGATCTTCAGTTCAATCGGCGACGCCGCGTTCAAGATGCTGATCTGCGCGGCAATTTTTCCGGCGATGGCGACAAACGATTTGGCTTGAGGCGAGGCGGGGTCGGCGATGACAATCGGCCGCCCCTCGTCGCCCCCTTTTCGGATCTGAGGATCGATCGGCACTTCGCCGAGAAACGGCACGCTCAATTTAATGGCCGCTTTTGACCCGCCGCCGTGGCTGAAGATCTCGGTCGTCTTCGAGCAGTGGGGGCAGACGAAGGTGCTCATGTTTTCAACGATCCCCAGGACGGGCACGTTGACCTTCCGAAACATCTCCAGCCCTTTTCGAGAATCGAGCAGCGCCACATCCTGCGGCGTCGTCACAATCACC
>JBGPUQ010000123.1:0-4030 GCA_041491185.1 Nitrospiria bacterium
GAGCGCGCCTCCGGCATCCGCTCGGCCGAGACGCGAATGCCGTTCGCGAGGCGTCCCTGAAACCGGCCCTCACCCATCGAGTCAGCCGGCCTGCTCCTGCTTGGCCTCGGCGCCCTCCGGCAACGCATCCTTCCGGCTCAACCGGATTTTGCCCTGACGATCGATCTCGAGCACCTTGACCTGCACTTCATCGCCCTCCTTGAGCACGTCGGTCACGGTCTTGACCCGGTAGGGCGCCAATTGCGAGATGTGGACCAGTCCGTCGACATTCGGGCTGATCTGGACGATCGCGCCGAATTCCATGATCCGTCTCACGCGGCCGGTGTAGATCTTGCCGATCTCCACTTCCTGCGTGATCTGCTGGACCATTTCGATCGCCAGTTTCGCCGCGGATTCATCCGTCGAGGCGATGCTCACCAACCCGTCGTCGGCGACGTCAATCTTCACGCCGGTCCGTTCGATGATGCTGCGGATCGTCTTCCCGCCGGGGCCGATGAGGCCGCCGATCTTGTCGGGCCGGATGCGGATGTTCACGATGCGCGGCGCAAACATCGAGAGTTCCGGCCGCGGGGTGGACAGGGCCGCCTCCATCTTGTCGAGGATATACAGCCGTCCCTCGCGCGCCTGATGCAGGGCCTGCTTGAGCAGGTCGCCCGTAATCCCGCCGATCTTCATGTCCATCTGGAGCGCCGTGATGCCCTGCCGCGTCCCCGTCACCTTGAAATCCATGTCGCCCAGGTGGTCTTCGAGGCCGAGAATATCCGACAGCACCGCGACCCGGTCGCCTTCCTTGATCAACCCCATCGCGATGCCGGCCACGGGCGCCGTGATCGGCACGCCGGCATCCATCAACGACAACGTCCCGGCGCAGACGGTCGCCATCGACGACGACCCGTTCGATTCGAGAATGTCCGACACCAGCCGCACCGTATAGGGAAACCGCTCTTTCACCGGCATGACCGATTTGAGCGCCCGCTCGGCGAGCGCGCCATGGCCGATTTCCCGGCGTCCCGGCCCCCGCATCGGCCGGACCTCGCCGACGCTGAAGGGCGGAAAGTTGTAATGCAGCATGAAGGACTTGGTCGACTCGCCTTCGAGCGCATCGATGCGCTGCTCATCGTCCGCGGTCCCCAACGTGACCGCCGAGAGACTCTGGGTCTCGCCGCGGGTAAAGAGCGCCGACCCGTGCGCGCGCGGGAGCACGCCCACTTCGCACGTGATCGGCCGGATGTCGGTGGGACCCCGTCCGTCGGCCCGCTTCTTGTCCTTCAACACGATCTCCCGCATGCGCTTCCGTTCGAGATCGTGGAAGATCGAGGAGATTTTTCGCTGCCGCTCCGCATCGTCCGGCGCCAGCGTCGTCTGCACCTCTGTCAGCAGGAGATCCAGCTTCGCCTGCCGCTCCAGCTTCTGCGGGATGCGCAGCACCTCGGCAACCCGCTCTTCTGCGGCTGCCGTGACAGCGGTCGTCAATGCCGCATCGGCCGTCGCCAGCGCAATCTTGCGCTTCGGCTTGCCGACCAGGGAGGCCAGCTGCCGCTCCAATTCGATCACCAGTCGGATCTGCTGATGGGCCAGGTCAAGGGCTTCCAGCATCACATCCTCCGGCAGTCCCTTCGCCTCCCCCTCGACCATGATGATGGCGTTCTTCGTGCCGGCCACGACGAGATCGAGTTCGCTCTGTTCCAGTTGCTGCGGCGTGGGATTGACAACCAGCTGGCGGTCCACCCGGCCGATCCGCACCGCGCCGACCGGATCATCGAACGGCACATCCGAGATGAGCAGGGCCGTGGAGGCGCCGATGATCCCCAGCACATCGGGACTGGATAACGGGTCGGCCGACAACACCGAGGCGATGATCTGCGTCTCGTAGTAAAACCCGTCGGGAAACAGCGGCCGAAGCGGCCGGTCGATCAGACGGCTGACCAGGGTCTCTTTCTCGGTCGGACGTCCTTCCCGTTTGAAAAAACCGCCGGGAATTTTCCCGGCGGCGTAGAAACGCTCCCGATAATCCACGGTCAGCGGCAGAAAATCGATGCCCGCCCTGATGGTCTTGGCCGTCACCGCCGTCACCAGCACCATCGTGTCGCCCGATTGCACGAGCGCCGCGCCGTCCGCCTGTTTCGCCATCCGGCCGCTTTCCAAAATCAACGACCGACCCGCCCACATCATGTTTACGCGTTGTGCCATTCTCTCTCGTCCCTTCGACGTGGTCGTCCTCTCCACTGCGACGACCCCCAGTCCGTTTGTGTCGTTATTTTCTCAACCCCAAGCGCTGAACCAGCTGTTGGTAGCGCTCGACGTCCATCTGTTTGACATAATCCAGCAACCGCCGCCGTTGATTGACCATGTGGATCAGTCCACGGCGCGAGTGGTGGTCCTTTTTGTGCTGCTGAAAATGGCCCGATAATTCATTGATCCGATTGGTGAGCATGGCCACCTGCACATCGGCCGAGCCGGTGTCTTTGGCGTGCTGCCGGAAACCATCGACCGCCTGAATTTTCCCCGCATTCCCCGTCTCCTTCACTTCCTTCACTTTCTTCACCGTCGCCATCAACCCCTCCTTTGCTGACTCATCGATGTCTCCACCCGAAACTCTCCCGCGGAGCGGGCCGCCAGGACCGTCTCAATACGAACGGATGGGGCGGTCGTCGACGTGCCGCTCCGTTCCCCCGGCTGCGCGCGCCCGATCGCGATCAACTCGCGCGCTTGCGTGGCAATGCGAACCGCCTGGCCCGCCGGCAACGACCCCATCGCGGCCACCACCCGGCTCGGCAACGGAATCCCGTGGCAGACGCGCTCCGCCGTCGCCTCATCCACCAGGACCTGCGGCAAATCCGATAAGACCCGATCAATCGGGATCAAGAAGGATTCGATGCTCCCAGACGCCACCGCCGCTTCCAGTTCGTCCATCGTGATGGCGCCATCGAGGGTCAACGACCCGGCCCGCCGGCGCTCCAACCGGAACAGATGGGCGCCGACCCCCAGACGGTCGCCGATGTCGGCGCACAACGTCCGGATATAGGTCCCTTTCGAGCAGTCCACGTCCATCGTCACCAACGCCCCGTCGATCTCCAACACCCGCAACAACGAAATGACCACCGCCCGCGGCGCCCGCTCCACCACCAGACCGGCCCGGGCCGCCTTGTAGAGCGGCGCGCCCCCGACCTTCACCGCCGAGTACATCGGAGGCAGCTGTTGAATCGGGCCGACGAACGCCGCGCAGGCCGACTCGATCTGCGCGTGATCCAGATGGGCGATCCCGGCCGTGTCGAGTTGTTTGCCCGTCGCATCCTGCGTGTCGGTCCGCTCCCCCAGTTTCATCACGGCCCGATAGCTCTTGTCCCACTCGATCAGATACTGCGCGACCTTTGTCGCCTTGCCCACGCAGAGCGGCAGCACACCGGTCGCCGAGGGGTCGAGCGTCCCCACATGGCCCACCTTGGGCGACGCGGCCCCCGTGCGCAACAGCGTCCGCACCCGCGCCACGACGTCATGCGATGTCCAGCCAACCGGTTTATTCATGTTCAGGAACCCGACCGGATCCGCTCGCACAGAACGCTCGCTTGAGTCAAGGGGAGATGCACTTCGACTCGGCAATGGCTTTGCCATGGAGCCTCGCTCAGGTTCCGCCTCCCCGGGCAGAGCCCGTGGAGCTCCACTCTCTCTCCCCTTGACAATCCCCATCGCCGACGGCTCCACTGAAGGTGGGATCACGAATCCCCTCGTATATCCGATGGGGGCTTGGGGGAGAAAGCGGTTCTCTCCCACAACTTGAGCGAGCGGCCCACGGACGCGAGCAGATACATCAGCTGCTCAGCTCCCCCCGAGCCCCCCATCGCCATACGTACAATCTGGCTCATCGATGCTCCGCGACCGGCTCGCCGCGTTGTTGCGCCACCTGACGAACGGCCCGCTCCGCCGCCGCAATGACGAGCGGCCGCACCGTCTCGAGCGTCCCCGCCACGGTACAGCCGGCGGCTTTACGGTGCCCGCCGCCGCCGAACGTCATGGCGATCGCGGCGACATC
>JBGPUQ010000124.1:0-4004 GCA_041491185.1 Nitrospiria bacterium
CCGCCTGAAGCTCGATGCCGATCGCGCGGCGGCGCATCAACGGGGACGGAATCAGCCCTACTGGATGGTCTGTCCCAAGTGCGGCACGAAACTGACGGAAGCGGATGTGGAGGGGATTAAAGTCGATCAGTGCGGCGGCTGCGGCGGGCTCTTCTTCGATCAAGGCGAAGTCGAACTGCTGGTTGAACACCGTCAATCGAAAGGATTCGGCGCGGCGGTGAAAGGACTCTTCAAAAAGTAACGCCGGGCCTGATCTAGTCGGCTTCGGAGATCAGCGCCAGCACGCCCGTATAATTGTGGAGCTGGGTGAGCTGGCCCAGCGGGGCGATCTCGGCATAGGTGAAAAAGCCCAGCAACGGAATGTCGCCCAGGTGTTTCTTGATCAGCGCCAGATCGGTTCCCGGCTCCCCGTAGAGCGACGTGCCCCGTCCGCAACAATCAAAATAGAGGGCGAACGCAGGGGGGCGGCCGTGGTGGATCTGGGCCATTTCCTGCAGCATCTCTTCCATCGCCAGCCGCGTTTCCTCCGGCTGTCGAAGCGTGAACGACATGACCTGCCCTTCCTGCACGTCGGTTGCCACGGCGATCGAGCCCTGCCGCGGATTCGCGCCGACAATATTCCGGATCAGGTATTCCCCCCGCTGGAGTTGCGTGTGGGCCGGATCCACCGGCAACCCGACGAAGATCTGCGCGCCGGCCTGATCCGGTTCGATGTCGTGCGTCCGCATCAATTCCTCGAAGATTTCGAAGGCCGGTCGGCCGCCCAGCTCCATGACCACGTTGCCCTTTGAGCGGGTGATCGCCATCGACTCGCCGATCGGATGGCAGGCCTGCGAAAGGCCGATGGTGGTGACGAACGCGCCCTCCATCATCACGCCGGAGACGGCGTTGGGCGTGGCGTCGGCGCCGAAGAACTGATAGGTCTGCGAGAGCGTGCCGTCTTCGGACGCGCCGCCGCCGATGATCGTGACCGGCCCCGCTTCGTGATGGATGCCGCGGAACAGCAGCGTCGGCTGCATCGAGAAGGTGTCGGGGAAGAGGATGACCAGCGGCTGGCCGTTTTCTTTTTTCCCAAGGATGGGCAGGGGATCGGTGACGATCGGCGTCGATGCCGCGTGACGGCCGCTCTGGCGCGCGGCGCTGCGCTTGGGCGGTTTCGGCTCCGATCCGTCCGAATGGCGGATCAGCCGGCCGATCGCCCGTCCGACGGCTTCGTTGCGCTCCTGCAGATGGTGGAAGCAGAAGGGGGTCAGTAAAATTCCGTCGGCCGCCATCACGAGCACGGCGACCACCGGCGTCAATTCCAGTTCCACGTCCGTGGTCATCACGCCGTAGGCGCTGCAGCCGATGACATGATCGGTCTTGGTGATCTGGCGGATGGCGTGCAGGAGTTGCGAATAGGCGGGCTGGTGAGAGGCGGCGGCAAAGACGATGGCCATCTCGGCGCGTTTCAACCCGGCCCGGCTCATCGCCAGTTTGGCCGCTTCAACGGCTGCGTCGACCGATTCGGGATTGGTCGAGTGGCCGACGCCTGCGCGGATCATGACCGCCCTCTCATTTGTTGATCCACGTTTCTCATTGTACCATGTCCGAGTGTGTTGTCGAGGGGCCATTCCGCCACTTGCCGATCGAAACCGTTGACCTGTATACTCGATCCATGGCAGAGACGGGACACACGCCGCGAAGACGGCGCCGATGGCGGTGGCTCTTCATCGCCGGGATTGTGGTGCTGGCGGGGTGGTATGCTTTTACCTGGAGGGGGATCCTGATCTTCGGGCTGCGCGACGATTACCGTCGGGCGCTGCCCTATCAGGTGGTGCCGGCGGGGTTGACCAGTCTGCGTGCCGAGGCGTGCGGCCAGTGCCATCAGGCGATTTATGAGGAGTGGAAAAGCTCGATCCACGCCCATGCCTATGTCGATCCCTTCTTTCAGGCCTACTGGCGGAAAGATCAGCATATCTGGGTCTGCCTGAACTGCCATTCGCCGCTGGAGAATCAGCAACCGCTGTTGATCACGGCGCTGAAGCACGATGACCCGGAACAGCCGATCACCGAACCGAACCCCAACTATGACGCCGACTATCAGGGTGAAGGCATCTCCTGCGCCGCCTGTCACGTTCGGGATGGCGTGATCCTCGGTCCCTTTGAGGATTCCGTCGCGCCGCACCCGACCCGGTACGATCCCCGGTTCCGCAGCACGCAGATCTGCTACACCTGCCACCAGGTCCAGTCGGGGGCGCTGCAGTTTTACAACGGCGGGCCGTGCGCGACCTTCTTTGAGTTTGAGGGCGGGCCATACGCCAAACGGGGCTATGTCTGCCAGAACTGCCACATGCCGACGGTCGAACGGCCCGTGGCCAACGGCGGACCGGTGCGGCAGGGGCGCCAGCATCTGTGGCGCGGGGGCCACAGCCCCGAGATGATCAAGCGGGCGCTGCAGGCAAAATTGATTCCGCCGGTGACCGAGATCCGTCCTGGCGAGGAGGCGCGCTTTCGCCTGCACCTGACCAACGGCGGCGCCGGCCACTCGATTCCGACGGGCGATCCCGACCGGTACTTTCACATTGAGCTGGAGATCAAGGATGGCGACGGCCGGGTCGTGAGCCGCCAATCCCACACGATCAGCCGGTGGATCATCTGGCGGCCGGTCATCGTCGAGGTGTTCCAGAACCGGATTCCCCCGCTCCAGAGCCGGGACTATTCCATCGCCTATCGCATGCCCGACCCGTCGCGCGCCGGGAAGATGACGATTCACGCGAAGGTGTCGTATCATATTTTGACCGAGCGGGCCTATCAGAAACTCAAAGACCGGTATGGGTTGACCGAGGAGGTGCCGCATGACTTCACCATCTACGAAGAGGAGGTGCCGCTGACCGCGTACGGGGCGACGCCGGTCGACCCGGCGCCGTCCGTGCCGGAGATGGCCCGGTTATCATTGATCGGAACCATGCCGTGCGGCGGCGACCTGATTCCGCATACCATCGCGTCCGGCCCGCATGGAGGAGGAGTGTCATGAGTGAGGTGATGATCTCGACCGAAGCGCTGGCCGGGCACGTCGATCAGGGGGGAGTGGTGATTCTCGACGGTCGGCCGATGATGGGTTTTCTGATGGCGCACATTCCCGGCGCCCTGCATGTCGACTGGAAATCGTTCAGCGATCCGCAGGCGCCCTCGAAAGGCATCCTGCATCCCGATCTGGCCGTGCTGGAGCGCAAGATCGGCGCGCTGGGCATCGGCAACCAGACTCCGGTTGTCTGCTATTCCGATCCGATTAGTGGCTATGGCGAGGATGGACGGTTCTACTGGATGCTCACCTATCTGGGCCATCCCATCGTGAAGATTCTCAACGGCGGTTGGACCAAATGGCAGCAGGAAAGACGTCCGGTTGAGCGCGGGCCGGCAAAAAGCCACCCGCCGACGTCATTCGGCGCCGCGCCGCGCCCGGAGCTGCTGATGGCGCGCGATGAACTCAAACAACGGATTGAGACGAAGGATGCGGAGCTGGCGATCATCGATACCCGCAGCCCGGGTGAATATCGCGGACAGGGGGGGATGGGACGGGCCGGCCATCTGCCCGGCGCGGTGAACATTCCGTGGAACAGTTTCTACAATGCCGATGGATCGGTGAAACTGCCGGAAGTGCTGGCCGCCACGCTCAAACAGCAGGGCGTCGATGGAAAAAAAGAATACGTTGTGTACTGCGCCGGCGGCGTGCGCTGCTCATGGCTTTTTTCGCTGATGACGCAGGCCGGGATGAAGAACGTGAGAAACTACGTCGGCTCCTGGTCAGATTGGTCAAGTGATCCATCCGCGCCGATCGAGAAGTGAGGGCCAGTAAAGCGGATTAAGGATTAATAAGGAACCGGCGGATTAAGGGGTAAGAGCGTACGGCGATGGGGATGATCAAGGGGAGAAGGGCATCTCCCCTTGATTGAGCGAGTGCTCAGCACGAGCGGAGCAACGATGGATGCACGCGTATGGCTATGGGGGATTGTCAGGGGGGA
>JBGPUQ010000125.1:0-3982 GCA_041491185.1 Nitrospiria bacterium
AAACAGCAGGGACTGCGGACCGTCGTCCTGCCCGGCGAGATCAATCTGGGCAACCCGCAATTTGCCGACCGCTATGGCACCGTCTCCGCAACGATTCCCGGCAAGGAGCCCGGCACCACCACCCAGATCAAAGGCGAACCGATCGTCTACAGCATCGCGGTGCTCAAGAACGCGAAGAATTCCAAGGCCGCTCAAGCGTTTGTGAGCTTTCTGGTCGGCCCCCGGGGGCGGCAACTCATGGCCGAGGGCGGGATGACGCCGCTGGTGCCGGCCCAGGTGGCGGGCACCAATCTGCCCGAGCTGCTAAAGAGCACGCTCCTGCAACGCTAAGTAAGGTAGCTAGATGGCTAGGTGGCTTGGTCGTTAGGAATTCGCAGTATCTAGCCACCTGGCAACCTCGCCACCTCTATTTGCATTCCCCTTGCATCACCACGATGCCATGGGGTAGACTAACCCCCGCACCTGAACCATTCCAGGTGACACCCGTTCCGTGGCGGAACGGGTGTCATGTTGCTGCACCAGACCTGCATGCTGGGCTTTAATCCGACGAACATCCGGCTTCCCTTCCAATCGCCGCCACGGCTGCGCCTGCAGCCCATCACGCTGGCTTTTTTCCTCCTGGGCCTGGTCATGGTGCTCTTCCTGCTCCTCCCGCTGGCGACCATGACCCTGTCGGTCTCTCCGAAACAGCTCTATTCGACGCTGATCGAAGATGAGGTGTGGCACTCGATCCTGTTGACGATCACGTCCGGATTGTGGGCCACCGGCTTGGGGATCTTCTTCGGAGTCCCCTTGGCCTATCTGCTGGCCCGCCATCGCTTCCCCGGCAAGCGGATCATCGATGGATTGGTCGATCTGCCCGTGGTCATTCCCCACACGGCCGCGGGCATTGCGTTGTTGTCGGTCTTCGGTCGCAAGTTTTACGGCGGAAAATTATTCGACCTCTTCGGGATCAATTTCGTCGGCGCCGAGCCGGGCATCGTCATCGCCATGATGTTCGGGAGCGTGCCCTTTCTCATCAACGCCGCCCGGGACGGCTTTCTGGCCGTCGACCCCCGGATGGAGCAGGTCGCCCAGTCGCTGGGGGCATCGACCTGGAAAACCTTCTGGACGATCACGCTGCCGCTGGCCCGGCGAAACATTCTCACCGGCTCGATGCTGATGTGGTCGCGGGGCATCAGTGAATTCGGCGCCGTCTTCATTTTGGTCTACCACCCGATGGTGGCGCCGATTCTTGTGTGGAACCGATTTGAAACCTACGGACTCGACTACGCCAAACCGGTGGCCGTTCTCTTGCTCTTGATGTGCATTCTCGTGTTCCTGGCGTTACGAAGCTTCGGTATGGGGAAACCCTCGCCCAGGAGTCGGGCCGAGGGCTCGTCCTAAGCGACCCGCGATGATCCGCCTCGATCAACTGAGCCTTGCGATCGGCACGTTTCGCCTTGAACCGCTCGATCTGCAGCTTGAACCGGGCGAATATTTCGTGCTGCTGGGACCGACGGGCACGGGGAAAACCTCCATTCTCGAGTTGATCGCCGGGATCAAGCAGCCCACCTCGGGCCGGATCTGGCGCAACGGCATCGAGATGACACACTGGCCCTCCGAGCAGCGCAGCGTCGGTTTCGTCTATCAGGACTACCTGCTTTTCCCGCATCTCACCGTGCGGGAGAATATTCTCTACGGCCCCAAACTTCGAAAACTCCCTGCGACCGTCCAGAATGAACGGCTGCATCGGCTGACCTCGCTGCTCCGAATCGACCATCTGCTCGATGGCTATCCCGTGCGGTTAAGCGGCGGAGAGCAGCAGCGCGTGGCGTTGGCGCGGGCGCTCGCCATTGAACCGGAAATCCTCTTGCTGGATGAACCGCTCAGCGCGCTCGATCCGCAGACGAAGAGCCGGCTCCAGCAGGAGCTGCGACAGATTCACCAGGAGCTCAAAACGACGACGCTCCACGTCACGCACAATTTTGAAGAGGCGCTCAATCTGGCCGATCGGGTGGGCATCCTTCACGATGGACGACTGCTTCAGGTCGGCGAACCGGTGGAGGTCTTCCAGCGCCCCAACTGCCGGCAGGTCGCTGAATTCATCGGGATGGAGAACCTCTTTGAAGGGGAGATCACCCGCGCCGAGACGATCGGTGGTGAAGACGAATGCAATGCCGTCTTCTCCACCAGCGGCACGGAATTCGTCGTGCTGACCGACCGCGAAGGCAAGGCGCACGCCTGCATCCGGCCGGAGGAGATCATCCTCTCCACCGACGAGTTCGAGTCATCGGCGGTCAACAGCTTCCGCGGAACGATCCGGGAAGTATCGGACAAACGGATCATCAGCCGGGTGGTGGTGGAGACCCCCGTCCCGTTCGTCGTCTACATCACCCGCACGTCGCGGCAGCGCATGAAGCTTCAGCCCGGCCAACCGGTCAGCGTCGTCTTCAAAGCCTCGGCGGTTCATCTCTTTTGATCGGTCACCCGGGTCACGCTCTCATGGACATGCCGCGGACATCATGCCTTCGATTTCGACGCGTTTTTCTCAGCACCGCGGCCTTGATTTTCGCCGGACTGCTTGTTACACTCCCCACCGCGTGCACGCAGCGTGACCAACCCGGCACGCCGGGCGGCCAGGCGGCCACCAAGATCGCCGAGCACGATGGGACCATCACCCCGGCTCCGGTTGAAATCTGGCAAGAGGGAAAACTGATTCATACCCTCGCCTGGGATGAGCTCAAAACGCTGCCGACGCAATCGTTCAACACCGGCATGGAAGATGCGCAGACCGGCTATCTGTTCGTCGACGCGCTTCGGCAGGTCGGGATCACCGAGGCCAAGTCGGTCACGCTGTACGGCCGGGGGCTCAACGAGCCGGTCAGGCTGGGTTGGAAGGCGATCGAGAACCCGACCAACCAGATCTTGATCGGACTCACCCACAAGGGCACGATCAAGATCGTGGCGGGGAATTTCGAATCGCTGAACCGGGATCGTTGGGTTCGCCATCTTTACAAAATTGAGATTCACACGCAATCGGCTGGAAAAGACCGTGCCGATAAAAAGATCAGAAAAGGAAAACGCTAAACTAACGTCACCCATGCTCTCTCCGCGCATCAAGATTCTTACGCTGATCGCCGTGGCGGTCGGCTGTTTTCTTCTCCGACAGCCCGTCCTGTTGGTCGGGCTGTTCACCCTCCATCTGGCGGCGTGGTTTGCCTTTCGGCTCCCGCCGGCCATGCTGATCCGAACGATCCGAAAACTCTCCTTCTTCATCGCGATGATCCTCCTGGCATTCGCCTTCTTCCCCGCGGAAAACATTCAGGGCGACGTCGGGCGCCAGATCGCGCTGCCGGGGACCTCGATCATGATCAGTCTGACCGGTCTGCTTCTCGGCGGCGCGATGGCGCTCAGAATGCTCATCGTCATTCTCGCCTCGCTCATCGTGCAGATGACCGGCAAGCCGGGCGAGTTTGTGGCGGGATTGCGCGGGCTGATGATCCCCGAAGTTGCGGCATTGACGATCGACAGCACGCTCTATCTGCTGGGGCCGCAGGGCGACAAGCGCGGAATGGGCAAGGGCGCCGGGCGAGGCATGGGGCGCGGAGCCCACGTATCGTCATCCGACACGGCGGCCTCGGAGGCGGAGGCGACACCGGAACCCGGCCTGCTCTCCGCCTTCAGCGTCAAACGGCTGAAAAACGGCGATTTCAACTTTTTTGTCGAAATGATCGAACACGGCCTGGCGCGCTCCCGCGCCTACATCGGCTCGCAGCAACAGGGCCACGCCTCCCGCGTCGACCCTCGAACGCTCCATGATGTCTCGATCATCTCCGGCCTCTGCCTCTTGATGCTGACAACCAAGCTGCTCAAAGTGCTTCCCGGGATTCCCTTCGCGCCCGGCTACAAGATCACGTTTCTCGTCCCGCTGTACATTCTGGCCGCGGAACTGACCCACACGCGCTTCGGCGGGACGATCACGGGCACGACGGTCGGCGTG
>JBGPUQ010000126.1:0-3898 GCA_041491185.1 Nitrospiria bacterium
ACGCCCCTCCATCGATCAGACCACGCGACCGAAACTCGGAAAAATCGATTCCGCTGCGGATCAGCACCGCCGGCGGTTCACCGCGAGGGTTCACCACGAGCGGCCGATCGGCGCCGTGCCCGCCATCCCGAAACAATCCCATCGCTGTTCCCTGACGCTGATTGGCCGTCGACACCACGATCACGCCATCCGTGATCCGGGCGGTCATCCGTTCGATCCGGATCAGCAACCATCGCAGCCACCCGGGCTGGGCCGGATGAAATCCAAATCCATGAAACGTGTGCACGACCACCGTCGCCCCCGCCAACCATGCCGCCCACCGACCGAGAATCCCCGCCTTGGAACTGTGCGTATGCACAATCATCGTCGGCCCCGACGTCTCACGAATCTGACGGAGACGCCGCCCAAGCGCCAGCAGCGCCAGCAGATCGTTCCAGGGACAGATCTGGCGCAACAACTGCGGAACCCAGGAGACCGATACACCCTCCAAATGACGGGCATCTTCATCCAACAGTCCTCCGCAACCGGCGACCAGGCAGGGCTCAAACCGGTGCCGGTCCAGATGGGCCAGCGTATAGAGCGTGTTCTGTTGGGCGCCGCCGAGTTCCAGCTTGGTAATCACGTGAACCACCGGTACCCGTCGGACCGTGGTCATGCCCGCGACCGGCGACCGGCCGCCGTTTTCGCGCGTGATCGACGGCCTGGACTCATCGATTCGGCGGCGCATTTCCCCTGCCAGACCGCATCCTCCATCGAGGAATGCTCCCAGGCGCCGTAGCGACCCAACGAGACAATACCCAAGCGGCGCAACGTCCCAAGAATCGACGGCAACAGCCGTTGCCGCAGATGATCAAAGACGACATAGGCATACGGAATCTGTACCACCTCCTGCAGGGTCAGCCGATCAACGGCGCGCAAAATACCCGCCGTCTGCAATCCGTCGCGAACGAGTTGAATCACGCGCTCCTTCGGCAGCGATCGACCCGGCACGTGCGAGAGTTCCACCGAAATGAGACTCTGGCCGGGCGGCGCCGCGCCGGCGGCAAGGTTTGATGGAAAGCCGACCCGGTAAAACGGAAACCGCTTCTCGGGGAAATAGATCCAGTGATACGGAGAGACAGACTGCCGGGCCACACCGAGATTGACGTTGGTGACCGACACGTACGACAGTCGGTCGATCGAACGACAGAGCGCGGCCGGGACACCCACCGCTCGACGGGCCAGCTCGGGAAGCGGCAGCGTGGACACCAACCGGCGGTAGCCGATCCGACGCCCGTTCCGAAACCGGACCGTCCGGTCGGTCACGTTCACTTCGACCACATCGTGGTCAAGTTCAACCTGCCCGATCTGCGCGCCGAACGCCGACGGATAGCGCCCGATGCCGCCCGCTTTGGGATAAAAAAACGACGGATTATAACCCATCTGCCGATTCGTCATCCCCAGCGCACCCTGCACCACCTCTTCCAGCGCGGGCACTGGGATCAGCCAGCCGCCCCCCCAATCACAACTCAATTCCGACAGCGGCCGCTGCCAGAGCTTTTCATTGAACGGAATCATGAAATGATTCGAGATGCCGGTGCCGAACGTCGCCAGGATCCAGTCGAGGAAACTCTTCGGCGACCTGACGCGTTTCTGTTGACGCGCCCCCCACGCTTCGATAAACCCCATCACGCACTCTTTGACCACCTCGACCGGCAACCCGAAGGTATTGGCCTGAAACGGGTAATCGGTATAGACGCCGTGCGAATAGATGGCGGCCCGCCGGTGATGGGGCGTCAATTCTCCCGGCATCAATCGTTCGGCGAGCGCTTTCACCTCCGGCCGTCGGAAGTGCATGAGATGGCCGGTGCAGTCGAACGTGAAACCGTCGCGTTGAAAACTCCGGCAAAGCCCGCCGACCGCCGTCTCCCGTTCGTAGAGACCGAAGGGCACACCCGCCGCCTGAAGATGATAGGCCGTGCTCAGCCCGGCGAGACCGGCACCGAGAATCACCACCTCCTGCCGCGCCGGCCCCTTTGACAGGCGGGCCCCGGCCCTCATGCGTCGCGCCTCGGGGAGGGCGGCATCTCGATTCGCCTCAGCCAGACCCCAATGGCGAGCACCAGCACCGCCACCACCGCCACCACCATGAGCGCCTGCTCCATCGGCAGCCACATGATCCACAAGCCGAATCCGCCCAGCAGCAGCGCCGCCCCGCAACTCAGCGCGACGATTTGCGGCACCGTCATCGCCCATCGCCGCAGCCGCAGCGCAAAGTGATCCCCACTGCCGAGAAAGACCGGGATGCCGCGCAGGAATCGAATCACCATCACGAAACCGGTATCAAAAATCGGCACGCCCAAAATCAGGACCGGCGCAAACAACCCGGCGACACTCCGATGCGTATACTGCAACGTCATCGCCACCGCGCCCAGGAGAAACCCGATGAACATACTGCCCGCATCGCCCATATAAATTCTGGCCGGATGAAGATTGTACCGGAGAAACCCGGCCACACTCCCCGCCAGCGCCGCCATCTGGATGGGGGCGTCATCATCGTTCGCCGCCACCGCCACCACGAATAAGAGCAAGGACGCGACGAACGCCACCCCTCCGGCCAGACCATCCATCACATCAATAATGTTGAACGCATTGATCAGACCCACCATCCAGATCACCGTCAAGAGGATCTGCGCCCAGTACGGTAAAAACGCCAGCTCGATCCGGATGTCGCTTTTGATCAACACGAAGACGGCGATCAACTGACCGGCCAATTTGGCCAACGGCGTCAGCACGCCGAAATCATCGATCAACCCCAGCATCACGATGATCGTGCCGGCCAGTAACAGCCCCAGCACCGCCCGGCTGAACTCAAACGTCATCGCGAGCGTGATCAGGAATGAGAAGTAGATCGCCAGCCCGCCCAGGTAGGGCACCGGCTCCGTCTGCTGTTTGAGCCGGCCATCGGGCCGGTCGACAATATTGAAGCGGAGCGCGGCCTGTCGCGCGACCGGCGTCCCGTACAGCGAAAGGGAAAACGCCAGCACAAACGCCAGCCCGTAGAGAATCACACTCATCCTATGTCGTCCGCACCATATCGGCCGCCACTGTATCCCATCGGGCCATGAATCGCAAGAGCGCGCATCGGCTTAGACCGGCGCCGGTTTGAGCGTTCGACCGACCGTTTGCGCGTGGTCATACCAGAGCGCAAACAGCCAGAGACTCCAGAGCAGCAGACTGTAATCATCCTCGCCGCGCCGATGCGCGCCGAACCACCGTTCCACCGTCTTGCGGTCCCAAAAACCCAGTTGATTGGCGGCCGTCGTCATGCACCGTTCCAGCGCCTCGTCCCCGAGCGGCCCGCACAACCACCGGCCGAGCGGCGGGCTGAAACCCTGTTTGGCCCGATGCACGATCGACGGCGGCAACCGGCCGGCCGCCGCCCGTTTGAGGAGATATTTTCCAACCCCGCCCCTGACCTTGTATCGGGACGGCAGGGCGGATGCCCACTCCACCAGCGGATGATCCAGATAGGGCACGCGCGCCTCCAACGACACGGCCATCGCCATCCGATCGACTTTCACGAGCAGATCATCCGGCAACCAGGTACGGAGATCGAGATCCAACATGGCGGCAACCCGCCCATCGGCATCCGATTGGTCAATCGGCGCCATCGATCCATCGGTCGCGCGCAACCGTTCGAACCGATCGATCAACACCCCGACGGCCTGGTCATAATGGGCGCCATCCAGACAGAGGGCCCGGAGTTCCGCCGATGGCCCGCTGGCCGCCCAGCCCAGATGGCTCGCCGCCGCCGAATCCGCCCAAAACGCCTCAAGCCCCTGCCGAAATCTCAATGAACGGATGCGGCCCAGCATCATGGACCGGAGCGAACGGGGAACCGCCGCGAGCAGCGGAG
>JBGPUQ010000127.1:0-3873 GCA_041491185.1 Nitrospiria bacterium
CATGAGATCGTCGAAGAGGTCACGGCTCTCGTGGCGCAGGGCTATGGCGAAATCACCTTATTGGGGCAGAATGTCAATTCGTATGGACGGACCTCGCCGGAAGGGGTCGATTTTTCCGATCTGCTCCGAAAGCTCGACCGGATCGGGGGATTGGCCCGCCTCCGGTTTACGACCTCCCATCCGCTGGCGGTGACGGAGAAGATGATCCGCGCCATGGCGGAGCTGCCGACCGTCTGCGAACATCTCCATCTGCCGCTCCAGTCCGGATCCGACCGGATCCTGGAGCGGATGAACCGCGAATATACGAGGGGCGACTACCGGCGCCGCCTGGAGAAACTGCGGGCGGCGCTGCCGCAGGTGTCGGTGACCACCGACCTCATCGTCGGATTTCCCGGCGAGACGGAGGAGGATTTTGAGCAGACGATCGCGGCTGTGCGCGAGTGCGCCTTCGCGGGGATGTTCGTCTTCCAATATTCCCCTCGCCCGAATACCCCCGCGCGCGCATTGGACGGCCAGGTGGATGAGGAGACCAAGCACCGCCGGTTGCAGACCCTCTTGGGATTGCAAAGCCGGATGGTGGCGGCCCGGCAGGCGATGCTGGTCGGGACGGTGCAGGATGTGCTTCTGGAAGGAACCAGCCGGAGCCATCCCGGATGGTCCTACGGCCGAACACGGGGGAACGACCAGGTCCATGTGGCCGCTCCCGATCGGATGATCGGCCGGCGGCTGTCCGTGATGATCACACAGGTGAGGGCACAACGGCTTGAAGGCGAGCTGTCGTAACGCCCTTCGGTGGTTGTTCCGGCTGATCCGCCATCCCGTGCCGGCGTGGAGCGCGCTGTCGGCCTATGCCGGTTTTATTTTTTATCTCTCCTCCGGCCCGATTGATTTCATCAATACCAGCGCATTCCCGGATTTTGATAAAGTGCTGCACATCACCGGCTATTCGGTCTTCGGAGGATTGAGCGCGCATGCGCTCTCGACGACACCGCTGGGTCGGACCACCGCTCCGCGATGGGACAAAATTTTTCTGTATGCCGTCGTAATCGGCGTGTTGTACGGCGCCAGCGATGAGTTTCATCAATCGTTCGTGCCGACGCGCACCGCGGAGATCGCAGATCTTGTGGCCGATTCGATCGGCGTCACCATTGGCGCCTGGAGCATCATCAAAATTTATCGCGCGAGTCAATGGTCGGGCGGATCGTGAATCGAAGAACCGCCGTAATCATCGGAGAAGTGAGAGAATTCCCTGCCTATTTTTTCAGCACTCCGCTCCGAGCGGCATTCGGCAAGGGCTGGCGACGGAATCCACAGGGTTGATCACAGTTTATTCACATCTTTTGTGGATAGGAAATAATCGGCGAAGAGCTCAGGCGATGAGCGGACTGTTTTCAATCGACCATTTGGCCTGTTCACATGCAAGCGCGTGGCCGAACAGCACCAATTGATCCCCGGCGGTCAATGTCGTCGACCCGGTGGGAAGAAACGGCGTGCCCTGCCGGATCACAACAAGCGCGAGCCATTCTCCATCCCGGCGAACCTCCTTCAACGATTTTCCGCAATGGATCGAATCCGCCGGGACCACGGCGACCACCTGGGTAAAACCTGCGGCCTGCACGTATTGTCGCGCGGCGCTGGCGGGCTGTTCCGACTCTTCCATGTGCAGCGGCGCCAGTTGCTGTGAGATGGCGGCAATCCGGGATCGCAGCGCCACAATCTGCGCCGCCAGCGGAATCAGTTCCGGGTCATCGGTAAACGACGGCTGCCGGATGGGCGCGTCATGGGATATGGCCAGTTCCGCGATCCGCCGGCCGAACCGTTGATAGGCCAGCGCAAGTTCCCGGCCGGCTTCCCAGTGATTCCAGCGAAGTTTTGCGGATTGTACGCTGCGGTCGGTCCGGGCCGCGATTTCCCTGACGGCGGTTGAGAGGCCGGCCCATCCGGCTTTGAAATTTCTCGTAAAACGCTTCAGCGGCATGGTGACAATCGTGCGTATGGCGATGGCCCGGGGTGTGGGGGCATCGTCGACCCAAAAGCGAGGCTTTTGGGGAAATTTAATCCTGTCGCACGGGCCCCCATAGATGAATGCTTCAGGGGAAGCTGTGCAGCTCCACATGATCTGCAATGTCGGATAAGGGACATTATGTAGAATTTAGATGGGTCCATCAGGCCGGGTTTGGCGGCGGATCGAATGCTCCACCCCTCCCAATAGGCGCGCAATGTTTGCACGGTGCCGGACAATGATCAGAATCGCCAGCAGTCCCGAGAGGACAATGGTGAGCCAGCTTGCCGCAAAAAAAACCACCGTGAAGGGCAGCAGACTAAACGCCACAAGGGACGCCAGCGAGACATAGGATGAGGCGACCAAGACCACACCCCAGATCGCCAGCGTGATCGCGCCGGCCACGGGAATCGCGACGAACAACATGCCGAAGGCGGTGGCCACCCCTTTGCCGCCTTTGAATCGAAGAAACGGCGTGAACATGTGACCGATGACGGCCGCCAGACCGGCCGCCAACTGGAGATCCATCCCCGCTCCGAGCCGGTGGCGCATCAGCCAGGCCGCCAGCGCCCCTTTTCCGACGTCGCCAACCAGCGTCGCCGCCGCGGCCAGCCGGTTTGAGACGCGCAGCACATTGGTAAACCCGATATTACCGCTGCCCTGTGCCCTGGGATCGACGCCGCCAATCCATCGGGACGAGATCAGGCCGAACGGAATTGACCCGAGGCCGAACGCGGCCAGCATCCAGAACACGAGGGTCGCCGGATCCTGCGCCGCCATGACGGTCAGCGTTGGGGCTTGGGAAGGCTGAACATTTGCCCCACCTTCAGGGTGTACTGTCCCCCGGAGACGACGGCCAGCATGACGGCCGCCGCCAGCATGACGGATCCGATCACCCAGAGTGCGTGATGCTCCGATGGGCCGCTCACAAACAGCACGGTAATGCCGATGACCTGAAAGAACATCTTGAGCTTTCCCATGCCATCTGCTTGAAGGACGATCCCCGTGGACGACGCCATCGCCCGCAGGCCGGTCACCGCAATTTCCCGGCCGATCATCAGGATCGCCACCCAGGCCCAGAGTTTTCCTGATTCCACCAGCAGGATCAGCGCCGTCATAACCAGGAGTTTATCCGCCACCGGATCGAGGAGCTTCCCCAGATTGGTGATCTGCGCGCGCCGCCGGGCGATGTAGCCGTCGATCAGATCGGTCGCCGCCGCCATGAGAAAGATCAGGGCGGTCAGATACAACCTGGCGTCGCCGGGCAGATAAAAGACGGCGACCAGGATCGGAATGAACCCGAGTCGCACCAGGGTCAGGATATTGGGGAGATTCATCGATCGATCCCGTGATCTTACACGGCACGGATGTGCGGTGTTCTGGCCATCAACAGGAGGTCGGTGACCTCCCGCACGGCCCCGAATCCGCCGGGGTTTCGGGTGATCCAGTGGGCGGCCTGCCGGACGGCGGGTTGCGCCGACGCGACCGCCACCGCCAATCCCACCCGTCCGAACAACGGCAGATCGATCAGGTCATCGCCGATATAGGCCACCTGCTGATCGGTCATCCGATGCGCGGCCAGCACCGATTCATACACGGTCAGTTTATCCTCGACGCCCTGGTGCACCATGGTAATGTGCAATTCCCTCGCCCGCGTCTCGACCGCCTTGGAGTTGCGCCCGCTGATCAATCCGATCAGGCAGCCGGCCTCGCGCAGGCGGTTGAGCCCATAGCCGTCGTGGATATGGAACGCCGTGATCTCCCGTCCGTCGCTGTCATAGGTGATGCGGCCGTCGGTCAACACCCCGTCCACATCGCACAACAGGAGTTTGATCCGGCCGGCCCGCTGGGCGAGTTGTTTAGGTAAGAGG
>JBGPUQ010000128.1:0-3846 GCA_041491185.1 Nitrospiria bacterium
CCCGGCCAACTCGTCCGGCGTGCCCGATTCCGCAAGCAACTCCCGCCCCGTCCACCGATGATAACTCCGGAGCAACCGCAGGGTGTGGGTCACAAGAAAGGGAAACCGCTCCATCGGCAGCGCACGCATGACCACGCGGCCCACCGTATCAAGTCCCCGCGCACGTGTCAATGCATCCAGCACGTGTTCCGCCATCTGCAACAGACTAAAACAGCGACCGCTGCGGATTCACGTCCGGCGGTCGAAATCCCGAACCATCCAACTCCGGCAGCCCTTCAAAAGCCAATCGCTTGACCATGAGCGAAAAGCGTTTGGCCAGCAACTCGGCGAACTGACCCGTGCCGGTCATGCGCGTGCCAAACTGGGCCTGGTACTCCTTCCCATCGCGATAGTCGCGAATCCGGCTCAGCACATGCTCGGCCTTCAATGGTTCGTGCGTGAACAACCACTCTCGAAAAAGATCCTTGATCTCATGCGGCAGACGCAGCAGGACATAACCGGCCTCGTTCGCGCCGGCCTCCTTCGCCGCGGTAAGCAGTCGCTCCAATTCACTTTCCGTGAGCACCGGAATGACCGGCGCCACCAGCACGCCCACCGGGATGCCGTTCGATGACAGCGCCCGGATGATCTCCAGCCGCCGCTGCGGCGCCGCGGCCCGGGGTTCCATCCGGCGGCAGAGCGCCCGATCCAGCGTCGTGAGCGAGATCATCACATGCACGAGATGGCGTTGGGCCGCCGAGACCAGCAGATCGAGATCCCGTTCAATCAACGCCGACTTGGTCACAATGGTGAAGGGATGGTTCGCGCCGATCAAGACCTCCAGAATGGCCCGCGTCAATCCCAGTTCACGCTCCACCGGTTGATAGCTGTCGGTATTGATCCCCACCGCGATCGGCGCACACCGGTAGCGCGGATGAGCAAGTTCTGCGCGTAACTGCTCGGGGGCGTCGGGCTTATAGAAGAGACGGCGTTCAAAATCGAGCCCCGGCGAAAGATCGAGATAGGCGTGCGTCGGGCGGGCAAAACAATAGACGCAACCATGCTCGCAGCCGCGATAGGGATTGATCGAGCGGTCGAAGCCGACATCCGGAGAACGGTTGTAGCTAATCACGGTGCGGCTGTGATCGATGGACAGAGTTGTCGCCAGCGGCGGCGCCGGTTCATCCTCATCGCCCCACCCGTCATCGAATCGATCACGCTGAACCGGGGCATATCGATTGTGGGGATTATATGTCGCTCCCCGCCCCTTCGTTGGCTGATTCGACGGCTGATCGGTCGATTCGTTCATCCAATCCTCATCCGAGACATCCCTCTCAATTCACCCGATTCGGCGGCCGCCGGCCGGCAAAACAGGCGGTGAGATTCTCCATCACCATCTGCCCCATCCGAATCCGCGTCTCCGTCGAGCCCGATCCGATATGCGGAAGCAGGACCACGTTGCGCAGCCGGCGCAACCGCGCCGGGACGTGGGGTTCGCCCTCATAGACGTCGAACCCCGCGCCGGCCAGCCGGCCGCGCTCAAGCGCCTCGATCAGCGCCGCTTCATCCACCACCGGCCCCCGGGCCGTATTCATGAGAACGGCCGTCGGCTTCATCAACCGCAGCGCGTGACGATCGATGAGATGATGGGATTCTTTCGTGAGCGGCAGATGCAACGAGACGATGTCCGCCTCCGTCAACAGCCGCGCAAGCGGGCGGTATCGGACTCGAAGGGCGAGCTCCTTCATGACCGGCAGCCGGTGCCGACTATAATAGATGACGTTCATCGAAAATCCTCGGGCCCGGCGGGCCACCGCCTGGCCGATCCGGCCCATGCCGATGAGACCGAGGCTCTTGCCATGGACATCGCGGCCGACCATCTGCGTCGGCGCCCAGCCCGTCCAACGGCCGGAGCGCACCAGCCCCTCCGCCTCGGGCAGGCGTCGCGCCACGGCCAGCATCAACGCCCAGGTCAAGTCCGCCGTCGTCTCGGTCAAGACGCCGGGCGTGTTGGTCACGATGATCCCTCGACTGGTCGCGGTCGCCACATCGATATTGTTGTACCCCACCGCATAGTTCGCAATGATCTTCAGATGGGGAGCCGATTCGATCAGCGGACCATCGATCGTGTCGCTGAGCATGGCGATCACGCCATCCGCCGTCCGCGCGCCGCGGATCATTTCGCGTTGGGACAGCGGACGATCGCGCCGGTTGACATCCAGGCGAAATTTCGCCGTGAGCTGGCGCATCACCGGCTCCGGCAGCGCCCGGGTGAGAAAGATCCGCGGCTTCATACGCTCCGGATTACTTCAGCAACCGTGCGAGACGATGCCGGCGGAACGTGGCCACCTTTGGGGCGATCACCATCTGGCAATAGGGTTGCCCGGTATGGTTGCGGTAATAATCCTGATGATAGGCTTCGGCCCGATCAAATGCCGTGAACGGCGACACTTGCGTCACGATCTTCCCATCCCACAGGCCGGCGTGACCGATCTGGGCCATGACCTGCACGGCCACGCTCTTCTGATCGGGCGTGTGATAAAAAATGGCCGATCGATACTGTGTACCGACATCGGCCCCCTGCCGGTTCAACGTGGTCGGATCGTGGGTTGCAAAGAAAACTTCAAGGATATCCTGAAAGCTGATCACCGCGGGATCGAACGTGATCTGGACCACCTCGGCATGGCCGGTGGTGCCGGTGCAGACATCTTCATAGGTCGGACGCGCCGACGCGCCGCCGGCATAACCGGACTCGACCTTCTCCACCCCTTTGAGATCCTGGAAGATCGCCTCCAGGCACCAGAAACAGCCGCCGCCGAGCGTGGCAGTTTCTTTGTCAGCGGCCGGCATGACCGCTCCCCATGACCGATAGAACGAGTCCCGGCAACGAGGCCGGGGTCGGCGCCATGAAGTCGGGCTGCTCCTCGCCCGGCTTGTCCATATAGCCCCACGCGCACCAGATCGTGATCGCGCCAAAGGCGCGGCCCATCGCAATATCCGCCGCCGTGTCGCCGATCATGAAGGCCCGATCCCGCCGCTTATCGAAGCTGCACCGCTGGGCAGCCGCCTCCAACACGATCGGATCGGGTTTGCTCTTCGGGCAGGTATCGCCGCCGATGACGGTCGTAAAGTGCTTGCTGATCTTCAGCACCTCCAACAACCGCCACGAAATCCGTTCAGGCTTGTTGGTCACGCAGGCCAGTTGGCCCAGCGTCCCGAGCCGGTCGACCGATGCGGCAACGCCGGGATAGAGCGTGGTGTCCACGGCCACGTGCTCAAAATAGTCCGCTTCATACCGCTTCCTCACCTCGGCGAGCCGCGCGTCGCCCCCCTGGAGGTAATCATCGAAACAGGCACGATAGAGTTGATCCATCCCTTTATTGACCCACGGCAGAATGGCCTCATCCGATCGGGCCGGCAGCCCGAGCTCGACCCGAACTCGACGAGCAACCGCCACCATATCTGTGCGGCTGTCCTCCAGCGTACCGTCCAAATCAAGACAGATGAGGTTCATGGCGTATCAACCCCACTGTACGTGATGAGCCTCGACCGGAGCCGGTGAGGAGCGCCCTCTCGGAAGCTGCCCCATCAATGGCCTCAATAACCGGGGCAGCTGAGAGCGGAGGGCTGGCGAGCACCGCAAGCGCAGCCAAGCCCGTGCCGACGAACTGGCCCCGGTCGAGGCTCATACCAGTCGCAGCACCATTACTTGCCGGCCGTGGCCTTTCGAGAAATTTTTTCAAGGCCCCCCTTCGCGTCGCCGTGTTCCGTCACCTTGCGCTGCCCGCTGAGCGAACCTTTGTACCCGGAAAACGGCCGCCCGTTGTGGCTGATCACTTCATGCGCCAGGCCGCCGGGAATCAGCAG
>JBGPUQ010000129.1:0-3824 GCA_041491185.1 Nitrospiria bacterium
AGCGTGCCGACGTGCACGCGCGGACAGACCCGTTGGGCAAACGCGGCGGTCTGCGGGGAGAGCTCCACGCCGTACATCTCATAGCCCCGTTTGGTTCCTTCATCGAGAAAATAGCCCCAGGCGCAGCCGACGTCCAGCACCACGGCCGGCGGCGGGCGGCGGGAGAGGATCCAGCGCAGCCGGTCGGCAAAGCGCGCATGATAGAGCGCCTGTTCGGCGCCATAATCTTTTTCCAGCTCCTCCTGCGCGGCCTCGACGCTCCCGGCGGCGGCATCGGTCCGCACGCGCGGGTTGGTATAGATCAGATCGCACCGCCGGCATTGGACGACCGTCTGCCCCTCCGGCGACCGGGCATAGTACCGGGTGTCATTCGCCCCGCAGAGATTGCACGCGACCGATACGTTTCTGGTCACCAGCGTTCTCCATCCAGATAGATCCGGTGCCACAGCTCCAGCGTCAGGAGCGCAAAGAGCTGGTCGGAAAAATTACGGCGGCCGGCGTCGTGCTGCTCCGTCATCCAGCGGATATACCGTGGGTCGAAATAGCCGCGCTTCTGGATGGCCGCATCAGACAGTAATTCGCGGCTCAGAGGCTTTAACTCTTTCTTTAACCATTGGCCGATCGGCGCCATAAACCCTTGTTTTTTTCGATTCAGGATCTCCGGCGGCAGCAGGCCGCGGAGTGAACGGCGCAGGAGCGACTTGAGCCGAAAGCCGTTGAACTTGACCCCGGCGGGAATGGCGGCCGCGAACTCCAGAAGCCGGTGATCGCAGAAGGGCACCCGCAGTTCGAGCGACGCGGCCATGCTCATTTTATCCCCCATCATCAAGAGATCATCGGCCAGGTAGCCTTTGACATCGACATAGAAAAGTTTGTCCATCAGTCCGGCGGCCGGCGGATGATCATACCACTGTCGATGACGCTCCCACGGATTGCCCCGTTCCTGGATCGCTCGCCAGCCCGGCGTGAGCAACCGGGAGAGCCCCGGCTCGTCATAGAACGAAATCCACGAGAGATACCGCTCCCGCGACGGCAACGCCCCGCCCGTGAGGAAGCGCTTGGCCCGGCCGGGTAGATTTTGGCTCTTCGTCGACTCCGGCAGCAGCCCCGCCATCCGGGCGGCGGCCTGCCGGAATGACTCCGGCAGATAGTCGTAGCCCACGGCCAACTGCGCGCCGAGATAGCGCGGATAGCCGCCGAAGAGTTCGTCGCCGCCGATGCCGGTGAGCGCGACGGTCACGTGCTCCCGCGCGGCTTTGGCGACGAGATAGGTCGGAATCATCGAGGCATCGGCGAAGGGTTCGTCCGCATGGGCGACGAGCCGTGGCAGCAGCTCCATCACATTCGGCGTGAGGATCGATTCGTGATGGTCCGAGCCGATGTGACGGGCGACGATTCGCGCGGCCTTGACCTCGTTGTAGGAGCTCGCCTCCTCGCCATAGCCGATGGAGAAGGTCTTGATCGGCGCGGTCGAGTGGCGGGCCATCAACGCGGCGATGGCGCCCGAGTCGAGTCCGCCGGAGAGAAACACGCCCAGGGGCACATCGCTGACCAGATGCATCCGGACCGATTCGTCCAACAACCGCAAAATTTCGGTTTTGTACTCTTCTTGCGTCTTGCCTCTGGCCTCTTGCCGCTGTTGTTCGTTGGGGAAGGGGACATCCCAATAGGGGCGCACCGTGCAGCGCCCCTGGCGATAGCGCAACAGATGGCCGGCCGGAAGTTTGTGAATGCCCTTGAAGATGGTCCGCGGCGACGGAATGTAGAGGAAGGTGAGAAAATCGAACAGCGCCTGCGGGTTGATCTCCCGTCGATAGCCGTCGTCTTCGAGCAGCGCCTTGAGTTCGGAGGCAAACAGCAGTTTGCCGTCGCGCTCGAGATAGTAGAGCGGCTTGATGCCGACGCGATCGCGCGCCAGGAGGAGCTGCTCCCTGCGGCTATCGGCCAGCGCAAAGGCGAACATGCCGCGCAGCCGGTCGACGCACGATTCGCCGTATTCCTCGTAGAGATGGACGATGACTTCGGTGTCGCTCTTGGTGGCAAAGGTGTGGCCTTTGCGGAGCAGCTCCTCGCGCAGCTCGCGATAGTTGTAAATCTCGCCGTTGAAGACCACCCGGACGGTTTGATCTTCGTTGGCGATCGGCTGGCCGCCGCCGGACAGATCGATGATCGAGAGGCGCCGCATGGCGAGCGATATCCGGTCGTCAAAATGATAGCCGTCGTCATCGGGGCCGCGATGGACGAGCCGCTGGTTCATCCGCCGGACCAGCGCGTCGTCACGAAAGCCGGCAATGCCGCAAATGCCGCACATACGTTCCCCTTATCTGACCGCCGCGGTGAGAAAGATGGGATTGGTCAGCAGATGCTCGTCCCCGTCTCCCACCTCGACCCGGTAATAGGTCCGGCCGCCCTGCTCCGGCGCGCGATCGGTCCATTGCCGGTCGAACGGCGTCTCGGCGGTCAGCTCCTGCCACAGTCGGCCGGAGCGAATGATTTTCACCTTCACCCGCTCGACGCGGCCGTCGCCGGCGGAGACGGCCACTCGTAGCGCGACGTCGCCGCCGCGCGGCGTGATGAGTGTGCGGCCGGAGGTGGTGACGGTCGCGGCGTCGCGCAGCGAAAATTCTTCGAGGCGCAATCCCCAGTCGGCCGTTCGCTGCCGGGCATAGAAGGCGCCGCTCTTGAGCGCCGTCAGCACCGCCGCCGGCGAACGCGTCTGGGAGAAGACCATCGTTTGAATATCGCTCAACCGCTTGCCCCCGCTCTCTTCATGATAGGCCAGTTCGCCGATGGCCCAGACCGGCTCGGCCCGCCGGCCGTCGAGATAGGCCAGCAGCAGCTGATCCCATCCCTTCCCCGGCTCCTGCACGTGCGGCGTATCTTCATAGATCGCCCCGAACGCGGTATAGCCGGCGGTGCGCGTGAGCGACTCGGGATAGGGATCGGTCTCGACGGTCAGCGCGCCGCTCAAGCCCGACACGCCGCGGCCGATCGGATCCAACAGCCCCCCCTGACGGCGCAACAGCCCGCCGATCTCGGCCATGGGATAGCGATGAAAATCCTTCGCCTCGGGCAGCGACCAGATGCTGATGCCTCCGGCCGCGCGGACGTGATTGATGAGCCGCTGGGCCGGCGCGTCGCCGGGGTCGGGCCCGTAGGGATCGGCCGGCTGATGCGCGAGCGACAGATTGTTGGCCACCAGCAGCAGGGCGATCAGCGCGATGGCGGCGGCGTGAGCGCGATAGCGGCGGCGGCGGGCGAGTTGGAAAAATTTTGTCCGCACCTCCACCACCCGTTCATAGCGCCAGAGCCAGACGGCGGGGACGATCATCAGGAGCGGCCAGAGGCGCGCCGGCCACCGCCGCCACAGACCGCCATTGATCCCGTTCAACGCGGCCAGTTGCGCCGGCTGATCCAGGCCGAGCACCAGCAGATTTTTCTGTGTCTCTCGCAGCGTCAGATCGCCGCTCCAGAGCGAGCCGCTCCAGACATAGTGCGGCATCACCTCGACGCCGGGGATGAGCACCATCTCGGGATGGCGTTGCTGGGCCGCGTGGACCGCATCGAGATAGGCGGCCGGCCCCATCTTCCCGACCGAGGGATAATCGACGCCGTAGGCGAGCAGCCCGCGCAACGGCCAGAAGCCGTATTCGACCCGCAGCGACGCATTCTCCGTGAGGATCAGGCCGTCCAATCCCGCGGCCTTCGCGCGGGTGATCATCTCCTCGAGCGAAAGATTGCCGCTGCTCATCGTGGTATGCAGATGCACGGCCAGAGCGAGTTGCGGCTGGATGTTCGGCGCAGAGGACGAACCATCGGCGGCC
>JBGPUQ010000130.1:0-3822 GCA_041491185.1 Nitrospiria bacterium
GAACCGCGGCGTGATGGTAGGTCGCCGCCTTGACGTGATGCTGGATCTGGTGCCGTCGGGGATCGATGGTCTCGCCGGCCGCCACGGCGTGAAGGCGCGTTGGCGTCAGCGAGGTGACGGTTACCGATGAGATGACGAAATCCTCTGTTTCATGCAGGAAGAGCAGCTCGTTCAAATAGGCGATCAGTAATCCGGTCAGGTCGCCCGCCTCCGCCGTGACCTCATGTTCCGCGGCCGGTTGCACGAGCGACGGGTCGACGATCAGACTGAACAATCCGAGCGCCGCCGTGGCAAATAGCTGTTCGAGGGTGTCGGCCTTGACGGAGATGGCCAGGTCGGCCGTCGTCCCGATGATCTCATATTCTCCCACTGTGTGTGAGCCGTGCATGGTAGACCTCGGCTCCCATTGCGACGCCGGCGTCGCGTTTGGATGAATGCGTTGACGGAGAAATCGTAAAAAATTATACGGGTTGATCGAGGGGGTGTCAAGCAACGATACGACCGACAGCGTTGATTTTCAGTCGATCGCCGTACGCATGAATCGCATTTTATGATATGCTCATCTATAATTACTCAACATGAATGAACAACCGATACAGGTTTCACCGGAAGAATTGCAGCGACGACTGGCGGCCGGCGAGCCGATCCAACTGCTCGATGTGCGGGAAATCTGGGAACATGAGATCGCCCGGTTGGAGGGATCGATCCTGGCGCCGCTGGGCGAACTGTCGCAACGGGTTGGCGAATTGAACGCCGACCGGCCGATCGTGGTCTATTGCCATCACGGCGTCCGCAGTTACCAGGCCGTCCTGTGGCTTCGCCAACAGGGATTCGCCTCGGCGCAAAATCTGGCCGGGGGTATTGACCACTGGTCGCAGCTGGTGGACCCGCTGGTGGTGCGCTATCAGTGATGTATCTGATGAGATCAATGTGTAACTCCGATGAGGGGAGCGGGGGGAGAGCCGGAATCTTCCCCCGACGACAATGAACCCGATGGTGGTGCGGTATCAATGACTCAGGAGCGTGCAGGATCAGGGTTCGTCGATGTGGCGCGTTTGGAGGAGTTGCCGGCCGGGACATCAAAAATCGTCTGGATCGGCGATCGAACGGTGGCGCTCTTCAACGTGGGCGGGACCGTCTATGCGACCGATAACAATTGTCCTCATTCCGGCGGACCGCTGGGCAAGGGGACGCTGGAGGGTGATGTGGTCACCTGTCCGTGGCATTTGTGGGAGTTCAACGTGCGGACGGGGGTCAACATTTTCAACCCCGAAGAACGGATCGAGACCTTCCCCGTCATGATCTCCGACGGGCAGATTCTGGTCAAGGCGTGATCGATTATAGGGGCTCGCGTCGCCGATCATTTGATGTGGGGGCCCGTGCGGAATCGGTATAGCGTCCTCCGATGCCCCCACGCCCCGAGCCTCCCCCTCACGCTCGCCTTGCTCGCTGGCGAGATACCCACCGGGAGAGCCCGGTGTATCTACTGCTACGGTTTTAAGACCAGCTTGCCGAACAGCTGTCGTTGGAGCATTCGCTCCTGCGCGAGCCGGGCCTCCCGCAGCGGAAAGGTCCCGCCGATGATCGGAGAGAGCTTGCCCTGTCCCACCAGGCGCGCCACGGCCGATAATTCGGCCCGCGTCCCAAGGTAGGAACCCATCACCGTGATCTCCTTGGAAAAGAGGTAACGCAGATCAAGCGGGACCTGGGGGCCGGTCGTGGCCCCGCAGGTGACGAGCCGTCCCCCTTTGACCAGTGATTGGATGCTCTGCTCCCAGGTGGCCGGGCCGATGTGTTCGAACACGACATCGACGCCGCGGCCGTTCGTGACCTCGCGGACCCGTTTGGTGACATCGGTTGACGCATAGTTGATCATGACATCGGCGCCGAGCCGTTGGGCCTTGGCGAGATTTTCATCCTGGCTGGCGGTGACGATCGTGGTCGCGCCGATCAGCTTGGCGATCTGGAGCGCCGCGCTGCCGATACCGCTGCTGACGCCGTGGACCAGCACCGTTTCACCCGGGGCGAGCCGGGCCCGGCTGATCAGCATGTGCCACGAGGTGAGATAGACGAGCGGAAAGGCGGCCGCCTCCTCGAATGAGAGTCGTTCCGGGATGGGGATGCAGTTGATCGCCGGCACGGCCGCGTACTCGGCGTAGCCGCCGTCCGTGGCGGCGCCGATGACCCGATAGGTGGCGCATTGATTATCCCGCCCGGAGAGACAGGCCTCGCAGTTCCAGCAGGAGAGTCCGGGCGCGACAAAGACCCGTTGTCCCAGGACGACCGACGTGACGCCGGGCCCCGTGGCGTGAACGACCCCGGCAATGTCCGAACCGGAGATGTGGGGGAGGGCGATCTTGTAGGCGGGGATGCCCTGGCGTACCCAGATGTCCAGGTGGTTCAGCGCGCAGGCTTTGACCTGGATGAGAACCTGTCCTTCGCCGATCTTCGGTTCCGCGGCGTCTTCAAAGACGAGTTTTTCCGGCCCACCGTGCTCGTAAAACAAGACCGCCTTCATGACCACTCCTTCTGAGGGTTCTCAGTATCGAAACTCAGCCGGGTCATTATAGCGAGTCGTCACTGCCGTTGCAATGAGGAGGAGCGAAAAAAACAAGCATGTCATGCGTAGGGGCCATCTCCCCCTGACTTGAGATGGGCACCCTGCCTGTGCTAGCAAGGGGAGGCATGCGAACTGAACTCACGCAACGATTGGAACAGTGGTACCGGGCGCGGGATCTGAAGAGCCGGATTCCGTATGACCCGATTACCTTCCCGCGTCGATATCGCCATCCCGAGGATATCGAAATCGCGGGGCTGATCGCCGCCACGCTCGCCTACGGCCGCGTGAAGAGTTTCTGGCCGGCGATTGATCGGCTCCTGGCGTTGATGGATGGATCGCCGGCCGACTATCTGCGACGATTTGATCCGGGCCGCGAGCGGCCGCGCGTGCGATCGCTCTACTATCGCTTCAGCACATCGGACGATCTCCTCGCCCTCTTCCTGATTCTCCACACGTTGCTTCTGCGCCATGGCTCGTTGCGGCAACTGTTTGAATCGCTCCATCGGCCGGAGGAGCCGGACATCGGCCCGCTGCTGGCCCGGTATGTCGAGACGGCCCTGGCCGTCGACACGAGGCAGGTCTATCGCCATGGGCGAACGCCGGCGGGGTTGGGCCATCTCTTTTCCGGTCCCGCGCAGGGGGGCGCCAGCAAGCGGCTCTGTCTCTATCTGCGCTGGATGGTGCGGCCGGATGACGGCATCGATCTGGGCCTCTGGCCCGCCATTGCGTCGTCAAAGTTGATCGTGCCGCTCGATGCCCATGTCGTGCGGATCAGCCGCTATCTCGGCCTGACCCAGCGGAAAAGCCCCGGCTGGTTGATGGCGCAGGAGATCACGGCAAACTTGCGGAAAATCTGCCCGGAGGATCCGGTGAAGTACGATTTTGCGCTCTGTCATTACGGAATGAGCGGGGAGTGCCCGATCACGCCGGTGACCGAGTTGTGTGCTCGCTGTTCGTTGCAGTCAGTCTGCCGGATCGGCCGGCGACGGTGTCCGGCCGCGCTCAGGGGCTGACGGTTATTCCTCGTCTTCGCGTAGTTTCGCAAGGACCGAGATGTCTTCCAGCGTCGACGTGTCGCCCAGTGTCGTGCTGCCGGCCGCGATGTCGCGCAGCAGCCGTCGCATGATCTTGCCGCTGCGGGTTTTGGGGAGCGCGTCGGTGAAGCGGATGTCGTCCGGCCGGGCGATCGGGCCGATCTCCTTGTCGACATGTGCGCGCAAGGCTTTTTTGAGTTCTTCACCGGCTTGATTCTTGTGATGGCC
>JBGPUQ010000131.1:0-3815 GCA_041491185.1 Nitrospiria bacterium
ACGGATGTGCAGATTCAGGTGGAGCTGTCCGATGGGCTTGAACGCACGGCGGGTGAGCCGACGTGGAGCGGCGGGCTGGCCGCGGGCGAGGTGCGGATCGTCGAAATTTCCGTCAAGCTGCTCAAGCCGGGCCGTCGTCAAATAGTCGGCCGCGTGACCCTGCCGGCCGATCATGCGCCGAATCCGTCGCCCGTGGTCTTGACGGTCGACCACTGGCTGGAGGTGAAGCCCGCGGCGCCATCACGTTCGCCGACGAAGCCGTAACCGGCCGCGTCTCGCCGCGCGTCGCGGGACGCGTTTACCGTAAGGCTGCTGGGGGCGGTTGCATCTGGCTCAGCCCCTTCCACGTGCCGATCCACACCGTGCCGTTCTCGCCGAATGCCAGGGAGAAGACATTGTTGTCGAGGAGTCCGTCGGCCGTCGTGTACGTCCTCCATCGGCCGTTGGACAATGTGGTGACGCCGCCTTCGCTGCCGATCCAGAGCGTGCCGTGCGCATCGAATTTGACGACGTGAATGTACTGGCCGCCCAGACCGTCCGCCTTGCCGTAGCGCTTCCATTGCACATCCGCCGGAGCCGATGAATCAAACCGGCTCAAGCCCGCGCCCCACGTGCCGATCCATTTCACATTGTCGGCGTCGATGGCGATGTCCAGAATATAGTTGGGGTTTGGTCCCATGTTGCTTTTGCTCTGATTGCCGTGATGGCCGTAGCCCGGCTCGCCTGCCGGCGCCGGCGGTTCTTTGGGCACCTCCAGTCCCAGCCCGTCGGCGTGCGTCCAACTCTTCCATTGCCGGGCGACGGGATCGTAGCGGGTCAGGCCACCCTCGGTGCCGAACCAGATCAGCCCGTCCCGATCGATCGCAATGGCGTAGACCCATTTGTCCACGAGACCGTCGTGCTCGGTGAAGGTCTGAAAATTTTTCCCGTCGTAGCGCGTGGCGCCTTTCCACGTCGCGATCCAGTAGACGCCGCGGTGATCGACCGCCATGTCGTAGACCCAGAGATCGGCGATCCCCTTGCCGACGGCGAGCGGTTGCCATTGTGCGCCGTAGGTGAGCGGGGAGCCGAAGCCGAACGGTGTGTAGGCCGTCCATGTCCGGCCGTCGAATCGCAACAACCCGCCCCCGTAGGTGCCGACCCATTTGTCCCCGTGTCCGTCGACGTAGATCATATAGATGCCGTTGCTGAGCAAACCGCTGTTCGTGCTCTGCGCGGTGATGATGTCGTGGCTATCGGGCGTCCGGGTGTCGTAGCGGATCAATCCGTTCGGTAATCCCATCCACAAATAAGGGCCGTCGAGCGCGAGCGCTTTGACGTTGCCGCCCGTCTCAAAGTTTGTGAAGAGCGGCGACGGCGCGGGCTTTGCATCGGTGGGCCGCTGGCGGACGGGCTCCGTCTTCGGCGCGCGAGTGCAGCCGCTCGGAGCGAGCACAATCACCGTCGCACAGAGGCCGATTGTGGCGAAGAAGAGGCGGGAAGTCATGCGTTTATTGTTGACAAGCTCGACGCGATGTTGCTACTATCCTACACAATTCCTGATCGTGGCGCAAGTCAAAATGCTCGATGTCTCAGACTGTTAGCCGGCTGCGGTCCATCGATGAGATCGGGCGGATAGCTCAGTTGGTAGAGCGCCTCGCTTACACCGAGGAGGTCAGGCGTTCGAGCCGCCTTCCGCCTATGAACGTGGCGTGTGGCAATGCTGACCCGGAGTCCCGTGATGTGGGACGAGGGGTTGAGGATTTTCAATCAGCGGTCCCTGACGGGTGAACGTCGGGATCGAGACGGAATGTGAGACGGCAAAATTGTGCGGGGCCGTAGTTCAGCTGGTTAGAACGCCGGCCTGTCACGCCGGAGGTCACGGGTTCGAGCCCCGCCGGCCCCGCCAGTGAGCCGTACGCAGATGATGACGCCAGGTCATATGCAATCGATCGTTTCGTGATGCCAACGGGAAATTCCGACGTCGTATCGCTGGTGCTCTCCGCCAGCATGATTACCAAGATCGTGCTGGTGATCTTGCTGGGATTATCCGTGGTGTCGTGGGCGATTATCTTTTATAAGTGGAACGTCTTTCGGTTGGCCGGTCGGGAGAACCGCCAGTTTATCGGCGTCTTCTCGCTGGCCGATGGCCAGGCGGTGACCCACGCCGCGGAGCGTCATCGCCGCAGCCCGATGGCCGCCGTCTGGCTCGAGGTGACGGGGCGGAGCACTCCGGCCTCGTCATCGGCCGATCCGGGTCGGTTCAACAACCGTCAGTCCCTCGAGACCCGTTTCCGACGGCTGGCCGAGACAGAGGTGGGGAAGTATGAGGAATATCTGACCTTCCTCGCCACGACGGGCAACGTGGCGCCCTTCATCGGATTGTTCGGCACGGTGCTGGGTATCATCGACGCGTTTCAATCGATCAGCCACATGGGAACGGCCAGCATCGCCGCCGTGGCGCCGGGGATTGCCGAGGCGTTGGTGACGACCGCGGCGGGACTCTTCGCCGCGATCCCGGCGGTGGTCGCCTACAATTATTATCTGAATCGGCTGCGGCTGCTGTCATTGCACCTGGATCTGTTCTCCGCCGAAGCGGTGGATCGGCTCGCGCGCGGCGCCGTCCACGAGGCCTCCGCCAAAGGGTAAGGCATGCTGCAGAATGATTCCGCCGGTTCGCGCCGGTTCATGTCCGAGATCAATGTGGTGCCGCTCGTGGATGTGGTCCTGGTGCTGCTCATTATTTTTATGATCACGGCCCCGCTGCTCTATCGGGGTATCGATATCCGCCTGCCGCAATCGGCCGCCAACACGATCACGCCGGATGAGCGGGTGATCGTCAGCGTGACGAAGGAACAGAGGATCTATGTCGACAAGGAGGAAGTGACGCCGGAGCAGCTCGAGTCGGTGCTCACGCGTCTGCATGACCGAAATCCCGACGTCACCATTTATCTGCGGGCCGACCGGACGATCGCCTACGGGACGGTCATTCGCGTGATGGATGCGGTCAAAAAAGTCGGGATCGACAAGTTGGGAATGGTGACCGAACCCGAGGGAAGGAGTCGGTGACCGGACGCCCCGCGTCGATGAGTCGATGAAACGGGCATTCCTGGTTTCCGTTGGTGTTCATCTCGGGATGGTGGTGTTGTTGATTGTGCCGGCCCTGTATCTGGGGCGCCGGGTGTCGGCCATCACGGCACATCAGGTCGTCATGGTAGAGTTGCCTCCGGCGCCGGAACCGGCCCCACCCAGCCCCCCGCCACCGGCGGCGCCGGTCGTCGTGCCCCCTCCTCCAAAACATCAGTCGAAGCCGCTGCCCCCGTTGCGCCATGCCGTGACGAAGCCGGCGTTGCCGCCGCCGAAACCAACCATCCCGCGGGCTGAACCGGAGGCGCCGTCCCATCCGACGGTGTCACCCCCCATCCCGTCTCCCGTCACGCCGACCGTCGGGACGCCGGTCGTGCGTCCGAAGATCGATGCTCCGGAGTTCGACTGTTCAACCTATTGCCCCGGTTTTCAGCGTAAAGTGGAGAGCCAGTGGTCGCCTCCGCCGGAACCGACGCAAGGATCAGCCCCGGCGGTCGTCGTCTTCACGATTCATCGAGACGGATCGGTCGATGGGGTGGAGATCGAGACCCGTTCCGGAAATTTCTATTTTGATCAGGCCGCGCTCCGGGCGGTCTTGCAGGCGGCCCCGCTGCCGCCGCTGCCGTACAGCTTTGCCGATCCGACGTTGCGGGTTCACCTCAGCTTTACAGTGGACGCGGCTCCATGATTCGACGGCCGTGGATCGGCGGGGTCGTCGTGTTCCTCGCGCTTGGTGTGGTCTCGGTCGA
>JBGPUQ010000132.1:0-3722 GCA_041491185.1 Nitrospiria bacterium
AAGATCACGCCTCCCCGATCGATCAAGGCCGGGATGAGACCGACATTTGCCGCATAGCCGCCGCCGAACAACAAGGCGGACTCGGTGTGTTTGAATGCCGCAATTGCGTGCTCGCAGGTTTCGTGCAGCGTCATCGTGCCAGAGAGCAGTCGCGAGGCGCCGGCGCCGACCCCATATTCGGTAATCGCGTCGATGGCCGCGGCCCGAATCTCGGGATGGTTGGCCAGCCCGAGGTAATTATTCGACCCGAAGTTCCGATAGGTCCGTCCTTGCATGGTGATGACGGCATCCTGGCTGGACGAGACGCATCGGAGTGTCCGAAGCAGGTGATGGGTGTTGAGCGAGGTGAGCGTCTCTTCAAACATAGGTCGCACGATGCGACGATGCAGCGGCTGTACCCTACACAGAAGCGATCAATCTTGTCAATTGTCTCGTGTGGCGTCGCGGGTGGCCGGGTCGGCCCCCACATGCCGGGTTCACGGCCGGCTCGAACATTCGGCCGAAGTGACCCCTGCGGTGGCGCGTTCGACGGAAGTGCGGCCCGTTGCCATCGACGATGATGGCGGGAAAAGCGGTGAATTCTCTTGACAATACGACGGGTCACAGTTAGAATTATTTCAGTACCGGGACGTTCGCGGATCGACTGTCTGATCTATTGGCGGCGGTTCTCTCCAGGGGGGTGTCATGTTCGAGCGATTTACCGATCGGGGACGCAAAATCATCATTCTTGCCCGCGAGGAAGCGGAACGGCATCAAAACGATTACCTCGGGACGGAACACCTCGTGCTGGCGATCCTCAGGGAAGGTGACGGCGTCGCCCTGGCGATGTTGAAGAAAATGGGGCTGTCGCCGGAGCATGTCCGGTTGGAGATCGAGCGCAATCTGCCCGGGGGCAGTTCGACCATGACCTTCGGCGAAATTCCGTTCACCCCCCGAGTGAAGAAAGTGATCGAATTTGCCATCGAGGAGGCCCGCCTGCTCGGCCATAATTACATCGGCAGCGAACACCTGCTCCTCGGCCTGCTCCGCGAAGAGGACGGCATGGGCGGCAAGATTCTCCGGAGTTTGGGCGCCAATCTGCTCAATGCGCGCCAACTGGCCATCAGCCTCTCCAAGCGGTCGGCCACCCGGGAGAAGGAAAAGAAGAGCAACACCCCCGCGCTGGACGAGTTCGGTCGCGACCTGACGCTGCTGGCCACGGAAGGGGCGTTGGATCCGGTGATCGGCCGAGAGGACGAGATCGAACGGGTCCTGCATATTCTCTGCCGCCGCACCAAGAACAATCCGGCGCTCATCGGCGAATCCGGGGTCGGCAAGACCGCAATCGTCGAAGGATTGGCCCAGCGGATTGTGCTGGGCGAGGTGCCGGACAACCTGCTCAACCGCCGGGTGATCTCTCTCGATCTGGGCTCGCTGGTGGCGGGCACCAAATACCGCGGCCAATTTGAAGAGCGGTTGAAGGTGGTCATGAAAGAGATCGTTAATGCGGGCAACATCATCATCTTTATCGATGAGCTGCACACGCTGGTGGGCGCGGGGGCGGCGGAAGGGTCGATCGACGCGTCGAACATGCTGAAGCCTGCGCTGTCCCGCGGCGAAATCCAATGCATCGGCGCGACGACGCTTGACGAGTATCGGAAGCATATCGAGCGCGACGGCGCCTTGAAGCGGCGGTTTCAGCCCATCTATGTCCAACCCCCGGGGATCCAGGAAGCGATCAAGATCATCGCCGGACTCCGGGATCGGTATGAGGAACACCACGGGGTGAAGATCAGCGATGAGGCGATGGAAGAGGCGGTGAAGTTGGCCGACCGCTACATTTCGGACCGTTTTCTGCCGGACAAGGCGGTCGATGTGATCGATGAGGCGGGCTCCCGGGCGAAGCTCATGACCTATTCGCTCCCGGCCGAGTTGCGCGGGATGGAACAGGCACTCAAGAAAATCTCCAAAGAGAAGGATCTGGCCATCCGGTTGCAGAATTTCGAAGAGGCCGTGAAGCTGCGTGAAGAGGAAGAGCGGCTCAAAAAATTGTTTGAAGAATCGAAGCAGGAATGGAAAAAGGAGCAGGAAAAGCAGCGGCCGGTGATCGCCAAAGAGGATATCGCGTATGTCGTCTCAAAAATGACCGGGATTCCCCTCTATAAATTGGAGGAGGAGGACTCCAGAAAACTCCTGGCGATGGAGGATGAACTGCACCACAGGATCGTCGCACAGGAAGAGGCCATCAGCGTCGTCTCGCGCGCGATCCGCCGTTCCCGCGCCGGACTCAAAGGCGATCGCCGACCGATCGGGTCGTTCATGTTCTTGGGACCGACCGGGGTCGGCAAAACCGAATTGGCTCGCGTGCTGGCGGAACTGCTGTTCAACGACAAGGATGCGTTGATCCGGATCGACATGTCGGAATATATGGAGCGGTTCAGCAGCTCCCGATTGGTGGGTGCGCCTCCAGGCTATGTGGGCTACGAAGAGGGCGGACAGCTGACCGAGCGGGTCAGGCGTCGTCCCTACTCCGTGGTGCTGTTTGACGAGATCGAGAAGGCGCATCCGGAGATCTTTAATATGCTGCTCCAGGTGCTGGATGACGGCATGCTGACCGACAGCCTTGGCCGCAAGGTGGATTTCAAAAATACGGTCTTGATCATGACGTCGAACGTCGGCGCGCGGTTGATCGATAAGGGGAGCCCGCTGGGTTTTCAGCGGGAGGCGCAGAACGAGCAGGCTAAACAGATTAAAGAAACGGTCATGGGCGAATTGAAGCGGACGTTCAACCCGGAATTTCTCAACCGGTTGGACGAGATCGTCGTCTTCCACCAACTGACCAAAGAGCACCTCTTCAAGATCGTCGATATTTTGGTGGCGGAGGTCAACGGCCGGCTGGCGGAGCATGGGATTTATCTCGACCTGACCCCGGACGTCAAGCGATGGCTGATCGATGAGGGCTACCAGCCGACGTACGGCGCCCGGCCGATGCGTCGCTGCATCCAGAAAAATATCGAAGACCCGCTGTCCGAAGAGCTGTTGAAGGGGCGGTTCAAGGATCTGGGCAAAGACAAAGAACTCAAGCGCGTCAAGGTCGTGCTCAAAGATAACAGTCCCTCATTCGTTGAGGAAACGGCGCTGGCGGAGGTCTGACGCGCCGGAACGCGGTCGGCGTGATCGGTGTCGGTTCCGATCCCGCCGGGGGGGTGATGGCGTGTATTGTCCAGGATCAACCGACAGGGTAGAGGGTTGACGTCCACGCATGAGCCTCATCAATGAGGCCTTGAAAAAGGCCGGACAGGAAGTCGATCAGAACGATCCGCTCGAACACGCATATCCTGAAAAGATCTACTTTGTTTCCCGCCACCGATCGTCCATCCGTTCGCCGATGCTGCTGTGGCTCGGCGGTGCCGTGGTGATCGGACTCCTGCTGGTGCTCAGCCTACAAATGCCGGCTATCCGACAACCGCTGTTCCGGCTCGTCGGTCTCGGCGGACCGGCGAAGATGGCGGCGATGCCCAAGGCGGCGCCCGCGCCGCTCCCGGCGGTGGTGCCGCCGGTGATCGATCGAACCGCCGTGGAGAAACAGATCGACGTCGGCGTGTCCGCCTATACCGCGCGAAACTTTACCGCCGCCCGTTCGGCGTTTGTCAGCGCGTTGCAACTGGATGCGTCATCGGCGACGGCGCACAACGGGCTTGGGCTGATCGAAAAATCCCTGGGCAATCCGGCCGAGGCCGAGC
>JBGPUQ010000133.1:0-3714 GCA_041491185.1 Nitrospiria bacterium
GCCGCGGCACGGATCATCGCCGCAAACCCCTCAACCATGCCGGTCGCGCCGCCGACGAGCCGGTCATTGGGCATCAGCGCATGCGCGGCGTAAGCCTGGGCCAGCGCGGCGGTGAGGCCGATGCCCCCGGGCACGGAATCGAGTTCCGTCATGACCAGACGACCTGTGGCCGGCCCGATCGGTCGACCCCAGTCGTGTGTCGGGATCAGGTCGGGGCGGATGACGCCGGGGAGCGCCTGCTTGAACCGATTCATCCGGCCGTAGTCGATGATCGTGTCGGGTTTTCCCTGGTCGAGATAGCCGCAGACCCAGTCGGGCTGCTGGCCTTTCCGGCTGGCATGGTAAAGCTGGTTGACGGCGCGATAGAAGGCGTGAAGATGGCGGCCGAGTTCTTCAAAATAGGCGGCGTCGGTTTCCGTGATCCAAAACGGCGTGGGGGAGATCCGCCAGGTGAGGCCGGGATGGTCCGGAGAGGGGCGATCGGTATAGAGCGCCGACCGGGTGAGTTGCTCGCCGATGGCCCGGCAGCGTTCGAGGTCGTTCGTGAGGAGTGTCGACAGAGGAGCGCCTCGCTGATCAACGGTCACGAAGGAACCCACACAGGGATGGGCGGCACGCAGCGAGGTCCCGGTACGGCTGCTTAGACGGCCACCACCCGCTGAATTTCCGGCACACTTGCCTTGATTCGCTTTTCAATCCCCATGGTGAGGGTCATGGACGATGAGGGGCATCCCCCGCAGGCCCCCTTCATATGGACCTTGACGGTCCCGTCGGGGGTCACTTCGACCAGATCGCAATCGCCGCCATCCATCTGGAGGGCGGGGCGCAGCGAGTCGAGGACGGCCTGGACTCTGGCAACGAGCGGCGATGACGCGGCGCTCGGCGTGAGAGGAGCATTCATTGGTGATAACCTCCTGTGGCGGTGGAAAACCACCGATACCAACTACAACTAACAGAGTGATCTTAACATGGGGCTGGGGGTCAATCAAGCGCGAAGATGGCGCGCCTGTTCCGCCAAATCCGAGGCGTCGAGCTGGCTGATCACCCGCGCGAGCCGGTCGGGGTAGTTGGTCACCATGCCGTCGATTCCCCGCCGGAGCAGTTGACGCATCTGGAGCGGGCGGTTGACCGTGTAGGGGAAGAGTTGCAGCCGGTAGGAGTGGGCCCAACGGACGAGCGCCGGCGTGGTCCAACGGGCCTGGGGCAGCAACGCGACGGCGCGGAGCCCTTTCGCTTCGGTCAGATGCTCCGGGCAGACGCGTCCCTCCACCAGGTACCCCAGTTGGAGCGCATGGGCGCGGCGGCGCAGCGCCCAGAGCGCCTTGTGCGCAAATGACGAGCAGATCACGCGCGGTTCGGCGCGGTGGGCGGCGATCACGGCATAGATCTGATCGGTGATCAGGAGGAGCTGGCCGGGGCCGGCAGGTTTGATTTCGATATTGATCGCGATGGCGGGGGGGATGGCCGTCAACACGTCGGCCAGGGTGGGGATCCGCTCTCCGCTGAACTCGGGCGCAAACCATTGTCCCGCATCCAACTGTTGCAATTGGGCCGCCGTCAGTTGATCGACCCGCCTGGGATCGCCGGTCGTTCTGGCCAGCGTGGTGTCGTGGATGACCATCGGCACGTGGTCGCCGCTGAGCCGCACATCCAGTTCGATCATTTGGCAGCCGAGCTCGATCGCCTTGTGGAAGGCGGCCAGCGTATTTTCCGGCGCGTAACCGGAGGCCCCCCGGTGGGCGATGATCATCACCGGCGGCGCGTTTTTTGAAGCTGGTGGAGAGGCTGGGTGTGGGGTTCGTGTCATGAGCGGTGCCAACGGAACGATCCCGAACGGACAGTTCGAGCCTAACATAGCGTCCGGAAGCTGTCAAAAGAGAGGGGCACTGTCAGTCTGTGCTCCGTGACGTCAGCGATGGGGGGATCGGGGGGAGAGGAGCATCTTCCCCCGATAAAATCGCCCGCTGGCGTACCAAGAAAAACGCGGTATAATAACAGGGTCGCGCCGACGTGGTGATGGGTGTCGGCGACCGAGCCGCCCAAGAGGGGATGGCGATGGGGGTAAGGGGGTAAACGGGATTAAGGATTAGAGGGGCAAATGCGGATTAAGTGGCAAGCGCGTACGGCCATGGGGAATTGTCAAGGGGGAGAAAGGCCTCTCCCCCTTGACTAGAAAAGAAAGGAGCGACAGCGTGCAACCACCGATGGGCCAGCAGGTACAGATCGAAATTGATGAGGTCACCGCCAGAGGGCTCTATGCCAACGCGGCGATGATCTCGCATAGCGAATCGGAATTCCTGCTGGATTTTCTGTTTTTGACGCCGCAGCAACCGAAAACGAAAGTGCTGGCCCGGATCATTTCAAGCCCCGGCCACACGAAGCGGCTGTTGATGGCGTTGCAGGACAATGTCCGGCGGTACGAAGAACAATTCGGCGAAATCAAGGCGCTCCCCGATGATCAAAAACGGATCGGATTTTCCAAACCGTAACCGACGCAGCATGGCGTTGCGGCGGACCGCGCTCGGCGGATTCGTCGCGGTCATGATCGTGCTTGGCGGCGCGGTCACCTCCGCTCCGGCGGCCGATCTGTCCGCCGAGTTAAGTCATGCCGCTCCAGCCGCCCCGGCCTCTTTGGCCGCAGCGGCCACCCCATCCACCCTGTTTGTCCTCGATGGCACGGCGGCCGGCGGCGATTTCGGTTCGGCCATCCTCGAGTATGGTTTGGGGGAGTTTCCCACCCATTGGGAGAAGCTGGCGGCCCTCTCCGGGCCGGTGACCCAGGGGCGGTTGTTTGCCTGGGAGACGAAGAGCATTCCATCGGGCCGGTACACCATCCGGTTGACCGTCTATTCCAAAAGCGGGGAGTTTCGCCATGCTCAACGGATGGTGGATCTGCGGGACTGGCGGCCCGATCTGGTCGTGCGTCATGTGACCAGCCGGTTCGACGAGGGGAAGCTGACGGTGGCCGTTGATGTGGCCAATCAGGGGAAACAGCCGGCGCCGGCCGGGATCGATCTGATGATCGGGTTGTCCCCGGAGCGGCAGTCGGATGCGGCCACCGTGGTGCGACTGGTCCGCTGGCTGCTCAACGACCCGCTGGCGGCCGGCAGCCAGGGGAGCAAGACGGGAACGGTCGATCTGCCGCCCACACTCAAGCCCGGCCGTTATTATCTCGTGGCCGTGCTGGATGGCGAGGGCAAGGTGGCCGACGGCGATCCCGCCAACAACCGGTCGGTGACGGATCAACCGATCGAACTGGGCGCGGATCTGCGGCTGGCGCAACTCAAAGCCGAACTGTCGGCCGACGGGACGTCGGTGCGGGTGACCGATCTGGTGAAAAACAGCGGCACGCTGCCGACCGGCGTCCAGACGACGGTGGCTTATTATCTCTCCACCGACGGAGCCATCCATCGAACCGATCCGCTCCTCGGTCAACGTCTGCTTTCCCCGCTGGCGGCCGGCGCCCAATCGACCGTGACGACCACGCTGCCGCTTCCGGCTGCGCTTGAGGTCGGCGCCTATGTGCTGGCGGGTCGGGTGAATCCCCCGCTCCATTTGCAGGAGGGGGCGGGCCCGGCGGCGGCCGGTCCGGCGGACGAGCGGCGGGTGGCGGAAACCAATCTGGACAATAATGATGCGACCGGCGGCGCGGTGACGATCGGTCCCGATCTGGCCTGGGGCGAACTGGCGGTGCAACTGGTGCCGGCGACGAAC
>JBGPUQ010000134.1:0-3687 GCA_041491185.1 Nitrospiria bacterium
GACATTCTCCAGATTGATCGATCCCCAACTGGAACCGAGCGAACCGGTCGACGGTGACGAGTGCTACGTGATCAGCGGACGCTCGACCGTCTCGAAGAAGGAAACCTTCTGGATTTCGAAGAAGAGCTTCCTCATCAGACAGTATCGCCGCTCGTTCGAACCGCCCGAAGGGGGAGTGACCATCCCCCAGATCACCGATCAGCAATTGGAAGACAGTATCAAGGCGCTGGGTCAGGAGGTCACGGAGAAGAGAAAGGCCGCGCTTAGAAAGAGGATGAAGCGGATGGAAGAGGCCATCAAGACGGCCGACCTGAAGGGAAATTCGACCGAGTTGCATCACAAGATCGGCAGATCGAACGCCACGGGGAAAGATTTCGATTTTGAACGCAAACTGCCCGCCGGCGTGGTGCTCAGAGAATCGCTGTTCGGCGGCCCGTGATCATCACGTCATCCCATTCCCGCAGCATCGGGGCGGCGCTCCATCGTCTCCGCGCTCCGACCTCGTCCGGCTCAACGTTGACGTAGGAGGATTCCATGTTCCAGCCCATCACCATCCCCTTCGGGGCCAAGATGTTGTTCAACACTCTCACGCTCAAGCCCGGCGTCACCTTTGACGACGTCGAGCTGGCGTTGGGCGAAATGTGCAACGTGGTCAAGAACAGCTACGGTGGGGAGAAGGGGGGATTTCTCGCCGGGCAGCTCTTTAAATTTTCCGGCTTTGTCTCCAGCAAAGGCTCGCTGAGCGCCTCCCGGACAGCCGACGATCATATCGTCATCGTCACCTACTGGCGCTCGTTCGAAGAGCATGAGCGCTCCCACGCCGACGAGCTCTTCAACGCCAAGTTCTCCGCCGTGGCCGAGATGTGCGCCGACAGCAAGGAGCTCGGCTACGATATGCTCTGGCAGGGCGAGCCGGAGGCTGTATCTTGACATCGTCGCTCGCGGCGTGGTGGAATAAAGTCCTCCCATGCCGTCGACCGTCGACCACGAACGCCGCGATCACGACCATCACGTCCAGGCGATGTTTTCGTCCATCGCCCGCCGCTACGACCTGAACAATACGCTCCTGTCGTTCGGCCTGCACCGCCGCTGGAAGCAGCGCGCCATCGCGCAGGCCTGTCTCGCCCCCGGCCACCGGCTGCTCGATCTGTGCGCGGGCACGGGCGATCTGGCGCTGCTGGCGGCCTCAACATCCGGCCACGGCCTGATCGTCGCCTCCGACCTCAACAGCGCCATGCTCCGGGTTGGACGGGAGAAGGCCCGTCGCCGAGGACTGCAACACGATGCGGCCTTCATCCAGGGCCATGCCGAAGCGATCCAGTTTGCCGATCGGTCGTTTGACGCCGTCACGGTGGCCTTCGGCATCCGGAACGTGGCCCGGCCCGAGGTGGCGTTCGCCGAGATCTACCGGGTGCTCAAACCCGGCGGCCGGCTGGTCTGCCTGGAGTTTTCACAGCCGACGTCGCCCTGGCTGCGCCGGCTCTATGATCTCTATTCCTTCACGCTGCTGCCCCGGATCGGCACGGCCGTGGCCAAGGATCGGACCGGCGTCTATCGCTACCTGCCCGAATCGATCCGCCGTTTTCCCGATCAGGAGCGGCTGGCCCGCCTGCTCGACGCGATCGGCTTCTCGCCCGTCACCTACACGAATCTGAGCGGCGGCATCGTCGCCATCCATCTGGGCATCAAGCCGGAGCCGGCCGATCTGCTGCCGGCCGCCGGCGCGGCCAGCCCGACGTGGTCCGAAGTGGCGGCATGATCGGGTCGATCCTCTACGTCTGGCTGCCGGCCAAACGAATCTATCCGATCGGGCCGACCTACCTGGCCAACTTTGTCCACGCGCACCATCCAAAAGTCCGTCAGCACTTGCTCGATCTGTCGTTGATCCCCCGCGCGCAACGGCGCCGCGCGCTCAATGCGGCGCTGGAGAGACACCAGCCCGAACTGGTCTGTTTTACGTGGCGCGACATTCAGCTCTTTGCCCCGCACGAGGGCGATCCGTCGCTCAAATATGCCTTCAACTTTTATTATTCGCCCAACCCGATCAAGCGGCTGACCGCATCGGTCAAAGGGCTGACCTATCTCTGGCGCTACTATCAGAATATTCGCGAGTCGCTCTCCTATCCCTGGCAGGTCCACCGCCGGCGCCCCTCGGCCACGCTCATGATCGGCGGCGGGGCGTTCAGCGTCTTTTCCGATCAGTTGATCGGACGGCTGCCGCCGGGGACCATCGGCGTGCTGGGCGAGGGCGAAGAGGCGGTGCTCAAGGTGGTCGAAGGAAAACCGCTCACCGATGAACGGATCATCGCGGTCAGGGATGGCGCCGTCCGCCACGGCGAGAAGGGCGCCTACCTGCCGCTGGAACCGCTGGCGCTCGACCTGCCCTACGTGGAATCGATCTTTCCCCAGCATGCCGCCTACCACGGCGAGTTCATCGGCATTCAGACCAAGCGCGGCTGTCCCTATGATTGCGCCTTTTGCGAATATCCCTATCTCGAAGGGAAAAAAGTCCGCTACCGTCCCGCGACGGCCGTCGTCGATGAGATCACACAGTTCTATCACCGCTGGGGCGCCCGGAAATTCTGGTTCACCGACGCGCAGTTTTTTACCGGGAAGGAAGCGTTCCCCCAATGCATCGAGATCATGGAGCAGATCATCAGTCGACGACTCAACATTGAATGGTCCGGCTACATCCGCACCAGCTTGATCACCCCGCAACTGGCCGATCTGATGGTCCGCTCGGGGCTCGGCGATCTGGAGGTGTCGATCACGTCGGGCTCGCAGGCGGTGGTCAATTCGCTGCACATGGGCTTCAGCCTCGAAAAACTCTACGACGGCTGCCGCTATCTGAAGGAGGCCGGCTTCACCGGCCGGCTGATCCTCAATTATTCGCTCAATTCACCGGGCGATTCGGAGGCGGGATTGCTGGAAAGCGTCGAATCGTACAAAAAAATCGCGGCGATCATGGGGGAGGAACGCGTCTTCCCGATGCTCTTCTTTTTGGGCGTGCAGCCCCATACCGATTTCGAGCAGCGGCTGCTGCAGGACGGCTACCTCTATCAGGGCTACAATCCGCTTTCCATGAATCCGCTGACGATCAAGAAGATGCTCTACAATCCCAAGCCATTGAGCACGATCATCGCCAGGGCGTGTCTGGCCGCGTGGGAGCGCGTGGCATGGGAGCAGGCGGGGGAGCGGGGCACGTCGGTTGCCCAGCTCTATGCGGATGAAAATCTCTTCCGGGGCGTCGCGGAACAATCGGGCCGTCGGGTCATGATCAATCTGGAAGGTCTGCTGAAAGAACGGCTGAAGGTCTCACCCGTTCCGCCCCGATAACGGGCCGCGCGTTCTAGCCTTTCGGCATCGGAATGTTTCCCATCCCGATCTTCTTGTACTCGGCATAGCTCTCGCACACCTCGGCGCGGTTGCGGCCGGACTGCTTGGCCCGATAGAGGGCAAAATCGGCGGCTTGCACGAGCTGGTCCGGCGCGGTCACCGCCTCATCCGGAATACCGGCCACCCCGACGCTGACCGTCACATGGAGCCCGGTCTCTTTGCCGGTAAAGGAGTGGGTGGCCACCGCCGTCACCAACCGGCCGGCCGCCTGATAGGCCGCGCGCCGGTCCGTCTCCGGCAGGAGCGCGGTAAACTCCTCCCCGCCGTAGCGGGAGACGGTATCGATCTCCC
>JBGPUQ010000135.1:0-3678 GCA_041491185.1 Nitrospiria bacterium
AGCGGATGAAATCACAACCATTCGTGGCGCCAAGAGCCGGGAGATCGCCGATCGCCTCGGCTACAAACTCTACGACGAGGTGATTCACCGCGACAACCTCGTCGTGATCAGCGCGTAACCCGGCTATTCGAGATCTCGGGCCTTGACCGTTTTCCGGCCGTCGGCCTTGGCTTTCTCGATCGCGGTTTGGCAGAGCTGCTCGACCTTCCGACTCAACACTTCAAGCGCTTCCCCGGAGGTGTTGAAATCCGCCTTTTCTTTGATCAGTTTCTTGATTTTCGATGCCACCACTAAGATATCGGCCATGATGCCTCCCGTGTGAACGATAGATTGTGAGGTGGGAGGATATAAAAGAACTCCTCGTCTTGTCAACTGGTTTCGCTGGACAGCGCGATCAGGTTGATGATACGGTACCCTGGAGTCGATCGCCCTGGAGTTGATGGCAATGATGCGTTACGAAAAAGCCCCGGATGTCGAACGCCAGCTTCGGCGGATCGTCGTCACGCTGGGGCTCGACCACGTGGATCTTTCCCGCGTGGTCTGTATGCGGAGCTTCGGGACCAAGAGCCGGCGCACGCTGGCCCGCTGCCACGCGCTGCCCAGGATTCTCCAGTCGGCGATGAATCTTCAGGCGCATTACGTGATCGAACTGGTGACCGAACACTACGATCGCCTTTCATCTGAAGAGCAGATCAAGACGCTGATCCACGAACTGCTGCATATTCCCAGAAGTTTCTCCGCCGGCGGCGGAGGCGGTTTCAGACACCACCATGTCGTCAACCACCGGGCCGTGGAAACCATGTACCGGCGGTGGCTTGTTGATGGGCATGCCGAGCACGCCTGATCCGGCGGGCGCCGACCCGCCGCCGTTGCTTGAGCATCGGACCATCGTCGGCGAAGATGGCGAGCCGATCCATTATTATGTCGGTGGCCGGACGGAGCCGACCGCGCCGCTGCTGGTCTTTCTGCACGGGTTGGGCAGCAATCACTCGCGATGGCACCGGCTGGCGAGGCAGCCCTTCTTCCAGCAGCACTGCCGGGTGATCGTGCTCGATCTTCGCGGCCACGGCGCCTCGCACGCGCGGCGGAGAATCGATCAGGAAGGGATCGGGCGGGATCTTGGGTTGTTGCTTGAGCACGAGAACGCGCACCGGGCGATTCTTGTCGGCCATTGTCTGGGCGCCAATCTGGCCGTTCGCGCCTGGGAACTCTCAGCCGAACGGATCGCGGGGCTGGTCTTCATCGAACCGTTTATCGTCTCGGCGCTGCGGCGGAGATTGAGGTTTGCCCATGCGGCGCTGCTCCCACTGGTCTGGTGTATCTATGGCGCGGTCAGAATGCTGAATGACATCGGCCTCCGGCGAACGCACTTTCGCACGATCGACTTCGAATCGTACGATGAATGGGTGCGCCCGCGGCTGACGTCATTCTGGGCGGCCGTTCGCTGGATGGGGCCGGTGGTCGATCTGCAAACGATGCCGGTGATGAGCTATCTCCAGGCATTCGAGACGCTCTTTGCCTATCGCCCGCGGTGGGCGGCGATCAGCTGCCCGACGCTGGTCATCTATGGGAAGAAGGCGGAATTGGCGGGAGCCGACGGGCAGCAACCGTTGGTCGACAATCCGAACGTCCAGGTTCGCTCGATCGAAGCCAGTCACTTTGTCCTGACTGACAACGTGCAGGGGGTGGCGTCGGCGATCGAGTCGTTCGTTCGAGGGGGCCGGCGCCTCGACTCCTGACGGAGATCTAACCCTGCTGTTGGCCCGTTTCGGGAGGGATCAGTTTTTGACCGTTGAGCGGTAGAGATTGCTCGCCAACCCCAACTGCGCCGCGCCGAAAATCAGCCACTTGGACGGATCGAAGTTATACCACTTGGGGCCGTTGCGGTAGTCCCGCTGATAGGCGTGGTGATAGTTGTGGTAGCCTTCGCCGAAGGTGATCAGCGATACCCACCAGCAATCCCGGCTGGAGTTTGCCGTGCTATGGGGCTGCGTGCCCCACAAGTGACAGACGGAATTGATGCAGAAGGTCGAGTTCAGGACGAGAAACATCCGTCCCACCCCGGCGAGCAGAAAGCAGCCGATTGCTTCACGCCAGCCGCCGTGCAGGAAACCGACTAAGAGCGGCAGGGCGAAACCGGACAACACGATCGGCACATAATAGCGCTCCTGCCAGAGGAGCAGCGAATCTTTTCGGAACTGTGCCTCGTATTTGTCATCCGCATAGGGATTGCTCATAAAAAGCCAGCCCACATGGCTGTACCAGAAGCCCTTCATGGCGTTGTAGGGATCGGCGTCTTGATCAACCTTGGCGTGGTGGCGCACATGATCCGCCGACCACTTGATCGCGGTGTTTTGCAGTGCCCAGCCGCCGGCGATCAACAGCATAAACTTCACCAAGGGGCGGCACTCAAAACTCCGGTGGGAGATGAGCCGGTGGTAGCCCACCGTGATGCCCAGACCGGTGACGGCATAGAGCAGCCCGAAGAGCGTCCAATCCACCCAGGTGTAGCCGTAGATGAAACCAAACAGGGGGACGCCGATGAGCGCAACCAGCGTGACAAAGGCAAACTGGATGATGACCGGATAGTCGAATGTTTGCGTTAATGGTTGTGCTGGTTCAATGGTCTGGGTCATGGTTTGATTCACGTTGTTTGTTCCTCCAGAGAATAGCTCATCTTGAGCTGTTTACACGTAACGCCCAGTATACCATACTCTGTAGCCGCTTGTGGCAAAAAACACCATGAACGCCGGTTGCCAGCGGCAAATGGACTTGTTTATGCTGGTTTATGAGGGGATTCACGGTGCCTCGCCTGACAAAGGCATGAGACGTAAAACGATGAGATCGGTTCACGTCTTGGGCGGGGGAAGCTGCTGTTCGGCGTGATAGGAGCTGCGGACTAGCGGCCCCGATTCGATGTGGCGAAAGCCCAAGCTCAAGCCGGTTGCTCTGAGCCGGGCAAACTCATCAGGGGGATAGTAGCGGCTCACCGGCAGGTGGGCCTTGGTCGGCTGGAGGTATTGCCCCAACGTCAGGATGTCGCAACCGTGGGCGACCAGGTCGCGCATCACTGAGATTACCTCCTCAACCGTTTCTCCCAATCCCAGCATGAGACCGCTTTTGGTCGTCAGGCCGGCGGCCTTGGCCCGTTGGATCAATTCAAGACTCCACGGATACTTCCCCTGCGGCCGGACGGGCCGGTAGAGTCGGGGCACCGTTTCAGTGTTGTGGTTCAAGATGTCGGGGCGGGTGTGAAAGATCGCATCCTGGGCCGTGTGTAGGCCTTTAAAATCGGGGATCAGCACTTCAATCGTGCAGTCCGGCCTCGCCTCGCGGATCCGCTGAATCGTCTCGGCAAAGATCGCCGCGCCGCCGTCTTCAAGCTCATCCCGGTTGACCGACGTGATCACCGCGTGGCGCAATCCCAACGTCGCCACGGCTTGGGCCACCCGGCGGGGTTCGTCCAGGTCGAGTTCGGTCGGCCGGCCGGTTTTCACCGCGCAAAAGCCGCAACTGCGCGTGCAGGTTTCGCCCAAGATCATGATCGTCGCCGTGCCCGCGTTCCAGCACTCCCAGACATTCGGGCAGCGCGCCTCTTCGCAGACGGTATGGAGCTTGAGATCGCCAACGAGTTGTTTGAGCCGAAGGTACTTCCTGTCACGTTTCGGCGTGACCCTG
>JBGPUQ010000136.1:0-3661 GCA_041491185.1 Nitrospiria bacterium
AGCACCGCTCCCGTGCGCACATCCTGGACGACAACGGGCAGCAATCCATCGGCATTGAGTTGTAATCGCGTCAGCGGCGGCATGCGGCCTCGTCCCGAACGGGCACGCCGCGATCGGACAGAAAGCGCTTGGCCTGCTCGATCGTCACGGTCCGATAATGAAAGATGGAGGCGACCAATACCGCATCCGCCTCGCCCTGCGTCAAGGCGTCGTAGAGGTGCTCGAGTCGTCCGGCGCCGCCGGAGGCGATGATCGGGATGGAGACGGCGCGCGCCACGGACCGCGTCAACTCCAGATCATAGCCGGTTTGCGTCCCGTCGCAATCCATGCTGGTCAGGAGCAGCTCGCCGGCGCCGGCCTCGGCCATGCGTCGCGCCCACACCACGGCATCGATGCCGGTGGCCCTCCGGCCGCCATGCGTGTAGACCTCCCAGCGCGGCCCTCCCGCCGCATGGTCGGCCGATCGCTTGGCATCAATCGCGACCACAATGCACTGGCTTCCGAAGATCCTGGCGACCTCTTCGATCAACGACGGCCGCTCGACGGCCGCCGTGTTGATGGACACCTTGTCCGCGCCCGCCAGCAACAATTGCCGGATCTCCTCCGCGGAGCGAACGCCTCCGCCGACGGTGAGCGGCATAAAGACCTCTGCCGCCGTGCGGCGCACGACGTCCAGCAGCGTCGACCGTTGTTCCACCGAGGCGGTGATATCGAGAAAACACAGTTCATCGGCGCCCTCCGCATCATAGCGGCGCGCGACCTCCACCGGATCCCCGGCGTCACGGAGATCGACGAATCCCACCCCTTTCACCACCCGGCCTTCTTTCACATCCAGACAGGGAATAATCCGCTTTGCCAACACCGCGTCACCTCCCGTTGGGCGCGAAACACGTCCCGGCCCCGCTCATGACCGGATAACCCGCCCGTTGCCGCGTTCCCGGGCACATTGCAACGCCGCCTTCAAATCAATGCTCTTCGTGTAGAGCGCTTTCCCGATAATGGCGCCGTTGACTCGAGGAAACGATTTGAGCGCAATCAGATCATCCAGCGTCGTCACCCCGCCGGCGATGATCGCGGGCAGGGGAAGTCCCTCAACCAGGTCACGAAGCGCCGATCGATTCAGGCCGCCCAGCATGCCATCCCGCTGAATATCGGTGAGGATAAGCTGGGTCACCCCGGACGCGGCAAGCGTGTGAGCGACCTCGCCGACGCCGCGACCGGTCGAACGGGTCCACCCGTCCACATAGAGCTCGCCGGCTTTGGCGTCAAGGCTCACCACGATCCGGCCGGGAAACCGCGCGGCGGCATCCCGCACGAACCCCGGCTGATTGATCGCCGACGTTCCCACGACCACGCGGGCGGCGCCGTGCTCAAGGTACCACTCCACCTGCTCCAGCGTGCGAATCCCGCCGCCGACCTGGATCTTTGCCTTTACCGATTCGAGGATCGTCCCAATCGCCGGTTGGTTGATCGGCGCCCCTTCGACCGCCCCATCGAGGTCAACCACGTGGAGCCAGGTCGCGCCTTGTTCGATCCAGTGACGGGCGGCGGCCACCGGATCATCGCCGTAGACGCTCACCTCATCCATCTTCCCCTGACGAAGCCGGACACACCGGCCGCCTTTTAGATCGACCGCTGGAAAGATGGTGATCTCATGCGTCTCTCCCGGGCCACTCGGCTTGGTGATCTTGCTCATGGTCGTCACGTCCCTGCAACACCCGGTATGGGAACAGTCCCGAGGCTCGACGCGCCGGGCGACGTGGGCGCGGTGCCGGGGTTCGCCTGCGGCAGCGTCTTCACCAGCGCGGAGACGGCATAGGTCGCCAGCTCTTTGGCCGTGAGCCATCCCATCCCCCGCTTCCAATAGAGCGGGATCGTCCTCAACTCTTCCATCATCGACTGCTGGGCTTCGTAATAGCGGCCGTGCCAGATGACCTTGCCGTCGCGCCGGCTCACCAGCCACAGATCAATCCCAACGGCAGCGGGCTGCGTCACCCCCAGATGGCTGCCGTCACGCTCCCGATAGAGGGAGACCACCCCCCGCATGATGGCATCGGCTCCCAGCTGTGTTGCTAATGATTGCAGCGCAGCCGATGTCGTGGGCGGCTCCGCCTGCGCGGCCACTTCCCGGCCGACCACGGCCGGATCGACGAGCTGGTAATGCGTCCACTGGTCAAACGCATTGTAGAGTGCCTGCGTCAGGACCTCTTCGGCCCCTGGGGCCACCCGGCCGGTCCTATACTGCTCGGCGCCTGGATCACCGCTTTCGGGAACAACCGGCAACACGGCGATCCGGGACACGGGGTACAGCGAGAGATCCGGGGAGAGTTGCGCGGTCAAATAGAGCGAACCGCAGCCACAGAGACCGACCACACCGGCAACCGCCACGAGCCATCTGACGCATCGCCGGCGACTCATGTGATCGCCCCAAACGCCCGAAGGAGCGCCAGCCCGGCCATCTGACTTTTTTCCGGATGAAACTGGCAGGCAAACAGATTCTCCTGCTGAATGCTGGAGACGAATTCAATGCCGTACTGGGTCGTCGTCGCAATCAGCCCGGGGTCCTCGGGAACGGCATGATACGAATGAACGAAATAAAAATAGGCCTTCTCTGGAATCTCGCTGAAGAGCGCCAGCGGCCGTTTTCGTGTCAGTTGATTCCAGCCCATATGGGGAACTTTCAGCGAACCGTCCTGAACGGGAAATCGGACGACTCGTCCCTTCAGGATCGCCAGCCCCGGATGGCGGCCGAATTCCTCTCCCTCGGTGAAGAGCAGTTGCAGCCCCAGGCAGATGCCCAGGAAGGGTTTGCCGCTCCGGATCGCGCGGTGAATCGGATCAATCAGCCCAAACTGCTCCAAATTTCGCATGCAGTCGGGGAAGGCCCCCACGCCGGGCAGCACGACATGGGAGGCGTCGGCAATGAGTGACGGCTCCCGGGTCACGCGCGCGTCTCCGCCGACGCGCGCAAACGCGTTCTGGATGCTGCGAAGATTGCCCATGCCGTAATCGATAATCGCAATCATATAAAGTCAGGGGGAGATGCTCAACTCCCCCTGACAACCCCCATCGCCCATACGCATTGTAAGATTCCCCGCTGATGGCTCCCATCGTACATCCGATGGGGGGAATCGGGGGGAGAAAGCGGCTCTCTCCCCCCGATGTAAGCGAGCGTCAGTTCTCTAGGCGCGAGCGGATTCATCAGATGCTCAGCTCCCCCTGACAACCCCCATCGCCGTACGGGTTGCAGCCAAGGCTCGCGTGTCAGATCGACGCTCGGCCTCTGTCCATCGTGATCCCGCAGTTCGCCGAGCTGGGAGGCAGGGCGGGAATAGCTTTTCTCCCTCCCGACACCCATTGCTCTTACGTGCTTGTTGCTCTTCAATTCGACATTCGTCATTCGACATTCTAAGGGAAGATGATTCTCTCCCCCTGACAACCCTCATCGCCGTACGCAGGGCTTCATCAGCAGTCAGGCCAGCACGCCCTTGGTCGAACGCACGCCGGTGCGACGAGGATCCCGACGCACCGCCTGGGCCAGCGCGCGGCCGAAGGCCTTGAAGACCGCCTCCAGGAGATGGTGCGGATCGTGACCGTAAGGCGTGCTGATGTGAAGGGTCAGGCCGCCGGTCGTTGTCAGCGCGCGGAAAAAGTGTTCGAC
>JBGPUQ010000137.1:0-3652 GCA_041491185.1 Nitrospiria bacterium
ACCAGCTCGATCACCTCCTGCGGCCCGAGCCGTTCGAACATGCCGCGCAACGCCTGGTAGCCCTCCTGCCGTTCGTAGTCGGCCAGACTGCCGGTGTAACCGGGCAATGACTTATTTCGGAAGAGAATCGTTTCAGCCATTCGCGCCCCCGGCCACCCGCAGCGTCCCCTGCGCGCGCCGCGGTGAGGGCGCCTGCCGCCACTGTTCGATCAATCGATCGACCTGATCCAGCGTCAGCGACTCATAATAGTCGTCGTTCACCTGCATCACCGGCGCTTTATCGCACGCCGCCAGACACTCCACCGTCACCAGCGTGAATTTGCCGTCGGCCGTCGTCTCCCCTTCCCGAATGCCCAGACGCTTCTCCAGATGGGCGAGCAACGACTCCGCCCCGCAGAGCGCGCAGGGCAGCGTCCGGCAGACCTGGAGCAGATAGTCGCCCTTCGGCTGAAGGTGGAATAGCGTATAGAAGGTCGCCACCTCATAGACGTCATGCGGCGAAATTTCCAGCAGGGCGGCGACGTCCCGCATGCCCGCCTCCGTCAAATACCCCGCCTCCCGCTCCAGCAGGCGCAAGCCGTGCAACAGGGCCGATCGCTTGATTGGATAACGCTTCGCCGTCTCCAACAATTCCAGGCGCGCCGACTCGGATAAGCCCGTGGCCTTCACCGATCACATTCTCCCATCACGATGTCGTACGTGCCAAAGATCGTAATGACGTCGGCGATCAGATAGCCGCGGGCCATCCGATCAAACGCCCCCATGTTGATGAACGACGGCGCGCGGATCCGCAGGCGGTAGGGTTTGTTCGTCCCGTCGCTGACGATGTAGAACCCCAATTCCCCCTTCGGCGTCTCGGTCGCACAGTACACTTCGCCGGGCGGCGTTTCAAACCCGTAGCAGGCGACCTTGAAATGATGGATCAGGCTTTCCATCTCCGTCATGATCTTTTCCCGGCTGGGATAGGTGATGCCCGGAAGATCGGCCAGCACCGGCCCCTGCGGCAACCGATCCAGACACTGGCTGATGATCCTGGCGCTTTGCCGCATCTCCTGCATACGAACCCAGTACCGGTCATAGGTATCGCCGTGCCGGCCGATCGGCACCTCCCATTCCACCCGATCATAGACGCCGTACGGTTCGGCCTTTCGAATATCGTAGGCGATGCCGGAGCCCCGAAGCGGAGGACCGGTCAACCCGAAGCTGATCGCCTCCGCCGCGGAAATGACCGCGATCCCCTTGGTTCGGGCCAGCCAGATCCGGTTGTCAGCCAGCAGGGTGTCATATTCGTCGATCCGTCCCGGAAGACGGTCAAGAAATTTCCTCAAGGCGCCGATCACCTCGGGCGTCAGATCCCCCTGCACGTCGACCCCGCCGACCCGGAAATAGCTGACGGTCAATCGCGCGCCGCAGAGGATCTCGAAGAGATCGAGCAACAGATCCCGCTCGCGGAACGTCCAGAAAAAGATGGTCATCGCGCCGATGTCGAGCGCCTGGGTGCCGAGCCAGAAGAGATGGCCGACGATCCGTTGCATTTCGGCGACGATCGTCCGGACATATTCGGCCCGCTCCGGCACGGTGACGCCCAGCAGCTTCTCCACCGCGCGGACGAAGGCGTAATTGTTCGCCATCGCGCAGACGTAATCGAGCCGATCGGTCAGCGGGATGATCTGGTTGTAGGTCTTGTCCTCCGCCAGCTTCTCCGTTCCGCGGTGCAGATAGCCCAGATACGGAATCGCCTTGAGGATTTTTTCTCCTTCCAACTCCAGCACGACGCGCAAGACCCCGTGGGTCGCCGGGTGCTGCGGCCCCATATTGAGCAGCAGATCTTCAGTCCGGAAGAGCGGCTGCCGCTCGGCCGTTTCAACCGCCAAGGGTGCAGTCACGGCCGTTGATGCCGGGTCGCCGCCATGGACGATATACCCGAAGGTTTCCTGATCCTGGTCGCGCTCGTCGGTCATCACGCTCCCGTGGGGTGATCGGACACCGGCGGTGTCGGCGCCGGGTCGGAGAGACCCAACCCCGAGGCCTCGATCATCACTTCCCGGCCCGGCTCCATTGCCGGCCAGAACTCAAACGTATTCCGCCAGCCCTTCCCCACTGCGGGAAAATCCTTCCGCAGCGGAAATCCCTCATCGTAATCCTCCGGCATCATGATCCGGCGCAGATCGGGGTGATTTCGAAACCGAATCCCCATCAGGTCAAACACTTCCCGCTCGAGAAAATTCGCCGCCTGCCAGACGCCGGTCACCGAATCGATCTCGCAGTCCGCCGCGGGAACGCGCGCCTTCACCCGCAGCCGCCGATGATCACGGAGCGAGTTGAGCTGATAGACCACCTCAAACCGTTCCGGCGCATCCGGCCAGTCCACCGCCGTCAGATCGGACAACTGCTCGAAGGCCAGCGAGAGGTCATCGCGCAGGAACCGGCAGACCTCCACGACGCTCTCCCGGGCAATGACGATCGTGACCTCGCCGAAGGCCTCGACACAATCCCGCACGGCACCGGGAAAACGTTGCGCCATCTGTTCTGCGATCTGATGCATGTGATAGCTGGCCTCTCGGGCAGGGGCAGAACCGGAAACCGCCGACGGACTCGCCGGCTCACGCCCCGCGCCCCCTATTTCACCAATACCTTTTCCTGCATGATCTTGTGCTGGAGTGTCAGCAGCCCGTGCAACAGGGCCTCCGGACGCGGAGGACAGCCGGGCACGTAGACGTCGACGGGGATGAACTGGTCGACCCCCTGCACCACGCTATAGCTGTCATAGATATTGCCGGAGGTGGCGCACGAACCCATCGAGATGACGTAGCGCGGCTCCGGCATCTGGTCATAAATCCGCCGGATGATCGGCGCCATTTTCCGGGTGACCGTACCGGCCACGATCATCAGATCGGACTGCCGGGGGGAGGCGCGGAAGACGCCGGCCCCGAACCGGTCGATGTCGTGCCGCGACGAAACACTGGTCATCATCTCGATCGCGCAGCAGGCCAGCCCGAACGACATCGGCCACAGCGACGACTTGCGCGCCCAGTTGATACACCAGTCCAGATTGGTGGTCACAATGTTGGCGTCCAATTGTCCGTCGATCAGTCCCATTCGAGCGCGCCTTTTCTCCAGGCATAGACGTAGCCGACGAATAAAATGGCGATAAAGACGATCATCTCGACCAACCCGAGCAGACCGGTCTCCTTGAATGACACCGCCCACGGGAACAGAAACACCGCTTCGATGTCAAAAATAACAAAGAGCATGCAGATCACATAATAGCGAACCGGAAACGGCAGGCGGGCGTCGCCGAACGGCGTGTTGCCGCTTTCGTACGCCATCAGTTTCTCCCGATAGGGCCGCGAAGGACGCAGGAGGTATCCCAGACCGAGACTGACCACGGCAAACCCGATGCCGATCGCCAAAAAAAGCGCCACCGGCAAATAGTGACTCGGTACAAACTCACCCGGCATCGACCCTCCGTTCTTCCCCGAGACCAATGCCCCCGCTGATCGTGCAGAGGCCGGCGCCAGGGACTTCACATCTTATTGATATGCCCATTTATTGTCAAGCAAAATGGCCGAAACCGCATCACGGCGGCCCCCCCATCGAATGGAGCGATGGGGGGACGAAAAACGGTCGAAACGACAGGCCTCGCAACCGC
>JBGPUQ010000138.1:0-3627 GCA_041491185.1 Nitrospiria bacterium
CGGTCAGCGAGGCGTTCTCGAAGATGATCGAGGCCAGCTCGCCGAAGTCGCCCTCGATCCCGCGCAGTTCGTCGAGCACGAGATTCAATTGCGTCGGTCCGGGATCGACGGCGACGCCCCCGACCACGTTGACCCCGCGCAAGAACCGGCTGCCCGTGAGGCGGTCATTGAGCTGCATGAGCCGTTCCTTCATCCGGCCGCAGTGGGCCAGCGCCAGCGCATAGGCGGCGTCGTTGCAGATCGCGCCGACATCGCCGATGTGGTTATGCAGCCGCTCCAGCTCCAGGAAGAACGTCCGCAGAAACGCCGCGCGAGCGGACACCTGCACACCCAGCAACGATTCCACCGCCTGGCAATAACAGAGGCTGTGGCCGAATGAGGTATCGCCCGAGACCTTCTCGGCCAATGCCACGCCGTTGATCAGCGAACGGTTCTCGAACAGCTTTTCCACGCCCCGATGCTTCCAGAAGAGACGGACCTCGAGCTGCCGGATCGGTTCTCCGGCCACCGAAAAGCGAAAGTGGCCCGGCTCGATGATGCCGGCATGAATGGGCCCGACGGGCACCTCGAAGACGCCTTCGCCCTCCATGTGGCGAAAATGATAGCTTCCCTCTTCGCGCCCCATGACGTGATTCCAGGGAAAATCCTTCTTGAGCGGATGCGTGCCCTTGGGCCAATGCTCGTGGCGGACCAGCCGGCGAAGATCCGGATGGCCCTTGGCGATCAGGCCGAACAGGTCCCGGATTTCCCGCTCGTACCATTTGGCCGCATGGATTTGCGGTGTCACGGAGGGATAGACCCGCGTCCCCTCGTCGAGATGCGTCGTCAGGATCAGCCACGAGCCGTCATCGGCCAGCGTGAAGAGGTACGACAGTTGAAACCGCGGCGCCAGCGGACGCAGATCGTCCGCCCATTGCAGGGAGAGCGTGCCGCGCAGCGACGGCGCGCGGTGCAGGTGCGCGGCGACGGCGGGCAGATCGTCCGGCTTCAGGCGGATCACGGGAATGCCGTGATGCCGCCCGGCGTCCGTGATCATCGCCCCGAAGGTGTCGACCAGATGGCGCACCGCGTCGGTCGTCCGCTCCATCATCCTCTCCCCGTCCCGGTCGTCACCGTCATGACCGCCAGATCCATCACGTCCCTGATCGATTGCGGCATCATCACCCCCGCGATCAACAGCAGGCCGCCACACAGCACAAAGACGACATGGCCGTGGCTCCAGCGTTCCCCCCGCGCGACCGTTTCCGGCGGCTGTCCCCACACCATCCCCATTACTCCGTGCATCAACCCGCCGAAGGCGATCAGGCTCACCACCAGAAAAACCGCGACCACTGCCATGTTGCGCACGCCGTCGGCAATCGTGATCGTGAGGAACCGTCCCAGGTGGACGGTATCGCCGGCATAGACGTGGGTCGACAGGGCGGAGAGGATGGAGAGCTCGCTCGTAAAGAGGGCGAACGGCGGCAGTCCGACCAGGACCACCCCGGCGACGACCAGCGCCAGCGCCGTGATCGGCTGAACGTGCACGAGCCCCCGGATCCGATCGATCTGCCGCGTGCCGAATCGGAGACGGATATTGCCGGCGGCAAAGAAGCCCAGCGACTTGGCCAGCGCGTGGCCCAGCAGATGCAGCAGCGCGCCAAAGGTCCCGAGGCCCCCGGCCCCGAATCCGATGGCGACAATGCCCATATGTTCGATGCTCGAATAGGCCAGCAGCCGTTTCACGTCGCGCTGGACGAGGAGAAAAAAGGCGGCGACGGCAAACGAGAGAAAGCCGAACAGGATGAGCAGCGTGCCCGCATAGCCCGGCGCCGCCACGGCATCCACCACCGTTTTGCAGCGCAGCACGGCATAGACCGCCACGGTTTCGAGCACGCCGGCCAGCATGGCGGAGACCGGCGCGGGCGCCTCGCTGTAGGCGTCGGGCACCCACGTATGCATCGGGGCCAGTCCGATCTTCGTCCCGTACCCGATCAGGATGAAGACAAACGCGATCTTGACGATCTGGGGATCCAGTTGACCGGCAACCCGCAGCAGTTCCGTCACGTTCAGGGCGGCGCTCACATCGCCCAGGGCCCTCACCGACGACGAATACATCAACACCGTGCCGAAGAGGGCCAGCGCGATGCCGACCGAGCAGAGGACCAGGTACTTCCACCCGGCTTCGAGCGATTCCCGCCGCCGGAAAAAATTGATCAGGAACGTGGTCGCCAGGGTGGTGCCCTCGATGGCCACCCAGAGCAATCCCAGGCTGTTGACCAGCACGGCCGCGACCATGGCAAAAATGAACAGATGGAAGAGGACGTAGTACCGGCTGATCCGGGCCGGCGTGATCGCGCCCTGGGCCAGGTAGTGGTCGAGATAGGTCCGGGTGTAGATGGCAAACATCAGCCCGATCACCGTGATGATGAGGAGCACGAAGACCGTCAGACCGTCCACGGAGACCAGTTCGTGATAGCCCATGAAGGGGCCGTCGCGCAACAGCCGCGCCATCACGCCGGTTGCGGCGCCGACGGCCGCCGCCATCGCGAGAAGGGTCACGACGTGCAACCGCCCCGGCGAGCGGAGCCCCAGGCTCGCCACCGCGGCCAGCAGCGGGGCGATGAGCAGCACCGTCACCGCCATCATGGGAACGCCCCCCTCACCTGAAAGAGCGCCGACATGGAGAGCAACAGCGTGCGAAGAAAACCCGGCACGAGCAGCCCCACGACGCTCATCGCCGCCAGATTGATCACCAGGGCCGACGTCATCAACCGGTGGGAGCGGTCGCCCGGGACCAGCCCCGCGGCCACGGGGTCGCCCAGCGTCATCCGGCACAGATGCGCGAGCAGCGTCGAAAACGCCAGCGCCAGGAGGATCAGGAAGGCGGCGGCCATTGCGGGATGATGCCGGTACGCGGCCGTTGCGATCAGCACTTCGCTCGCGAACAACCCGAAGGGCGGCAGGCCGGCCAGCGCCACGGCGGCCAGCAACAACCCGCCCCCGACCATCGGCGACTGCCGCAACAATCCCGTGATCCGCTCCATCGTCTTATGGCCGTGGCGCAACAACACCATCCCGGCCGCATAGAAGGCCGCCGATTTGGCCAGCGAGTGGTTCAACATGTGGAAGAAGCCCCCGAAGACGCCCACCGGCCCCCCGACGCCGAAGCCGACCAGGACGATCCCGACATGCTCGATGCTCGAATAGGCCAGCAGCCGTTTGTAATCTCGCTGGATCAGCATGAAGGTCGCGGCAATCGTCATCGACAGCAGCCCCAACCCCGCCATGATGGAGCCCGTGAAAGCCGATCCGACGGCCGGGTCGACGATGGTTTTGAGCCGGAGCACGGCATAAAGCCCCAGGTTGAGCATGAGACCGGAGAGGACGGCGCTGATCGGCGTGGGCGCCTCGGCGTGCGCATCCGGCAGCCAGGTGTGCATCGGCGCCACGCCGGCCTTGGTGCCATAGCCGATCATCACGAAGACGAAGGCCATCTTGAGCACCACCGGATTCAGCGAGCCGGCCACGCGGGCGAGCGCGCTCCACTGCAGCGCCTCCATGCTCACGCCCAGCACATGCTCCGACGTGTAATAGACCAGCACCGTGCCAAACAGCGCCAGGGCGATGCCCACAAAATTCAGGACG
>JBGPUQ010000139.1:0-3627 GCA_041491185.1 Nitrospiria bacterium
AAGGGATCGACGAACTGAATACGATCGGGCGTCTCTCGGCCCAGCTCTATGTCCAATCCAACCAACCTGAAAAAGCCGCCGAGTTGTTTGAGCAATCCGGGGAGACAGAAAAGGCGGCGGCGGCATTGGAAGCGGCCGGCCACCATGAGCAGGCGGCCCAGCTCTACGAACGGGAGGGGTTGGATGACCAGGCCGCGCACTGCTACGAGCAGGCCGGGCAAACCGACCGGGCCACACTGATCAAGGCCCAACATCTGCTGCAGGCGGGGCAGTTGGAATCGGCCGCCCGGCTCTTCGAACAGGCGGGGGAAACCGTTCAGGCGGCCGATTTGTTCGAGCGCGCCGGACTGCCGGGCGAGGCGGCCCAACGCTTTCTCTCGGTTCAGGATTATCAGCGGGCGGCGGAGCTGTTTCTGAAGGCGGGCGATCGACGGCAGGCGGCGGTGGCGTGGGAGGCCGGACGGAAATTGAAGGAGGCGGCGACGCTTTACGAGGAGATCGGCGAGGCGGAAAAAGCGCGCGGCCTCTATGAAAATCTCGGTGATTTTTACCACGCGGCGCTGCTCTGCCGGGAGTTGGGGCACCAGGGCCGAACGGTGGAACTGTTGCAGAAGGTCGATACCCAATCGGAGGACTACTACCGGGCGTCACTCCTGCTCGGAGAGTTGTTCATTACGCAGGAGATGTGGGATGCGGCAAGGGAGCGGTATCTGAAGCTGGTCAGCAACGAAGGCGAGCCGGCCGCGCAGTTGGAGCCGCTCTACCGGTTGGCCACCATTGCCGAGAAACAACGCGATTATCCGGCCGCGCTACGATGGTATGAGAAGATCTTGTCCCATGATGTCAACTATCGGGACGCCATGAGCCGGGCCAACCTGCTGAAACGGGCGATGGAGAGCGCGAAAAAAGCGGCGTCGGAAGTCTCCCGGGATGCCAGCACCGTGGTGGAGCGCGACAGCCAGAAACCCCGCCGCTATCGCATCTTGAAAAAAATCGGGCAGGGCGGAATGGGCATTGTCTATCAGGCGGAGGATTCGGTCCTCAACCGGATTGTGGCCTACAAGGTGCTGCCGCCAAGCGTGAAGGAACAGCCCAAAATTCTGGCCAGTTTCCTGCGTGAGGCCAGGATTGCCGCCTCGTTGAGCCATCCGAATATCGTGGCGGTTCATGACGCCGGTCACGAAGGCACCGATCTCTATATGGTCATGGAGTATGTCGACGGCATCAGCTTGAAAGAACGGCTCCAACAGGTCGCGCCGTTGCCGCCGGACGAATTTCTGCATGTGGCGCTCCAGCTCTGCCAGGGGCTGGCCTATGCCCACCGCCGCAAAGTGATCCACCGTGACATCAAACCGGCCAACGTCATGTTGGGCATCGACGGCCAGGTCAAGATCATGGATTTTGGTCTGGCCAAGGTGGTCAGCGACGCCCTGGCCGATAAGACCTCGGTCAAGGGTACCCCGCTCTATATGGCGCCCGAACAGATCACCGGTGAACAGGTGGATCATCAGTCGGATATCTATTCCGTGGGCTGCACTCTGTACCGTATGGCGACCGGCCGGCCGCCCTTTACCGGAGGGGATCTCTACTACCATCACCTTCACACCCAGCCGGAACCGCCGATTTCCCTGAATCCGCAAATTTCCCCTCAGCTCAACCGGTTGTTGCTGACCTGCCTGGCCAAGAAAAAGAGCGAACGATTCAGCGATGTGGGCTTGATCATCAGAGCCCTTCAGGCCATGCCGGCTTCGCCGGGACTCTCCGTCGGCTCATGAAGTGGTTGGTGGTGACTCTCTGTGTGGGATTGCTCGGGTGGGCCGGATATGACCGGCTTAATGATTGGATGATCCAGGAACGGCTTGGCTCGGTTGTCGAATCGGCGATCGATGATCCGCGGACGGGGTCGATCGATCAAATCCGGACGACGATCGTGACCGCCGCGCGAGGGGAGGAGATTGATCTGGCCCCCTCCGCGATCGACATCGTCGTTGCGCCGGCCGGCCGGCAGCCTCTGGCGGGTGAATTGGTCTCCCACGCGGGGGTCATGACGACCTCTCAACGCATGACGGTGACACTGACGTATGACCGGCGGGTGTGGGGTCGTGTCGAACCCCATCGGCTGGAACGGGCCAAGGTTTTCATCTCAACGGCAACGCCTCCCCCCGGTCCTCAAGACACGCTCCTGCCGCAGTTGCCGTAGTTCCGACCTCCCTCGCGATGATCGGCGTATTCGAGCGGCTGGAGGATTTTTGCGCACGGTGGGGTGAAGCGGTGAGCGTCAAGGCAGATAGCGCTGAAACCATTGAGCCGCAAGGGTGGCGACGTGCTGGAGGGTTCCCGGTTCCTCAAAGAGGTGGCTGGCGCCGGGAACGATCACCAACTCTTTTTCGGCGTGTAATTGCGCATACGCCTGCTGGTTTAATTCGATGACGTCCGCATCGAGGCCGCCGACGATGAGCAGCGTGGGCGATTGGACCAGGCCGAGTGTTGGTCCTGCCAGATCGGGACGACCGCCTCGTGAGACAACCGCCTTGATGCGTGTACTCAACTCGGCGGCGGCGTTTAGTGCCGCTGCCGCTCCGGTGCTGGCCCCAAAATAGCCGATGCCGAGTCTGCGGGTCTGGGGTTGTTTCATGACCCAATGGGTCGCCATGACCAATCGATGGGTCAGAAGGTCGATGTCAAAGCGCGTGGCGTAGAGACGATCTTCCTCTTCCGTCAGCAGATCCAGTAATAGGGTGGCCAGACCGGTTTGGCGGAGGACACCGGCCACGTAGTTGTTTCTCGGACTGTGGCGGCTACTGCCGCTTCCGTGGGCAAAGAGGACGACTCCCTGAGAGTCAGGGGGAACGCCGAGCACGCCTTCGAGTGTGACCGAATCCCCAGCGATCTTCACCGGGTACTCATGCCGGTCATCAGTCAGCGAGCGTGTTCGATCCATGAGACGTTCTCCGATGTGAGGTTACCGCTCCGAACGACAGAGAAGCAAGCGCGGAAGCATTTCCTGAGAGCTTCCCATTTCCGTGTGGACCGGCCGGATCCAACGTGCCCCGGTTTCGGCGCTCCCTATGCATCGTCGTTTTTTTGTATTGACACCCCTCGGCCCCGTCGCTACAATGGCGGGGATATCGGCGCGAGCGGTGAGCCGATTCAGGAGCGGAAGATGGCAAATCCGGCCATTGAGTCAGACCGCCGGTACGATACGGTTTCCATTGCATTTCCCGATCGCCGGGCCGAGCCCCGACGTCGATTCCGCCGTTTTCTCCTCTCCCTGCCCGTCAGTTGCTGGGACCACACGCGGCTCATCGAGAGCTGCTCGTTGGATATCGGATTGGGCGGCATCAATTTGCTGGCCGAGCAACCCAAGCCGATCGGCGGCGAACTGCTGCTGCAATTCTCCTTTTCGCCGGATATCTATGTCGAGTTCCACAGCGAAGTGGTGCATGCCTCGGAGAGCACGGACCTTCGACGACAAGCGACGGTCGGACTGCAGTTCATTCGGGGGACCGATACCGAACGGAAAGCGCTGGCCTCCTATCTGGCCGGCGTGGCGAACATGACCATTCCGCCTCACACCGGATCGGTCCCCGGACTCCTCTGGCATCGGTCGGAATATCTCAGCGATCG
>JBGPUQ010000140.1:0-3622 GCA_041491185.1 Nitrospiria bacterium
GGCATAGCTGTACCCGAGGAAGTTCAGGGCATTGGCATGCTTGGGGTCGATCGTCAGCACAATGTCCATTTCCTTGACCACATCATCAAACCGATTCAGCTTGTCGTACACCGCACCGAGATTGAAATGCAGTTCCGTCTGTTTGGGATCAACCCGCACGCCTTCGGCAAAACTCTCCGACGCCTCCTGGTACTGCTCATTTTCAACGTAGATGTAACCCTTCACCAGATAGAGCTCGGCCCGCTGATCATCCAATTGCCTGGCCCGCTCCAGATACTTGAACGCCTCGGCCGCCTGTTTTCGATGGCCATAGAGCGCGCCAAGCCGGATCAACGGCTCGGGATTATTGGGGGTCAGCGTCACCACCTGCTGATATTCTGCGATCGCCAGGTCCTCATTTTTTGTCTCTTCATAGAGCGCGGCAAGATAACTGTGCAACCGCTGATCATTCGGCCGGGCCGCCGTCACGGCAGCGATATCGTCAATGGCTTTGGCAAATTCATGCTGGTCGACGAAAATCAACCCCCGTCGAAGCCTCGCCTCAAGATCCTGCGGCCGGTCATTCAGCACATCGTCCAACACCGCCAATGCTTTGGGATACGCTTTCTGCTGGACGTAGAGTTGGACCAGCCGGTTTTCAACTTCTCCCCGCTGCCGTTGAGCGGTTTGAAGATAGCTTTCAAAGAGGGAAACGGCCTTATCGATCTGGCCGCGCTGCTCGTAGAGATCGCCCAATGCCAGCGTCGCGTGGACGAACTCAATGTCCAGCGCACGCGCCTTCTCATACGCCTTGATCGCCCGTCGATCATCGCCGGCTTCGGCGGCAATCCGGCCGAGGTAATAGTAACTGACTGGTGAATCGGGCGTTCGATCGAGCACCTGTTGCATCACCCGGTCCGCCTGGTCAAAGCGCCGGAGGGTGGCATACAGGAGCGCCAAATTATAATAGGTTTCCGCCCGCTCGGGGTCGAGCCGGATGGCCGATTCCAAATAGCCGACCGCCTCTTGCGATTGCCCCACACCGGCCAGCGCCGCGCTGAGCAGCAGGAGCGTTGTCAGATGGTTGGGATCGAGCGCCAGCGCCCGCTTGGCATAGCTGATCGATTCCTGAAACTGTCCCTGACGCATCAGCAGTTCGGCGAGCCTCACCTGTAAAAAGACCGAATCCGGATCCACCGCCTGCGCGTCCAGGTATTCCTTCATCGCCAGTTTCAGATCGCCATCGCGCTCCGCCAGCAGGGCCAGCAGGGCATGGTGATAGGCTTCGGCATTGGCCGCGCGATACGGCTCGGATGGCCCATCCGCCGATGCGACCGGCGGAAGTGCCGGAGGAACACGATGCACAAACGCGCTGCACCCCGAACCGGCCAGGCTCAACAACATCAACAGACCGGCAACACACATCGAAGACTTCGGCGATCGTTCGATATCGACGTGACGGAGAATATTCAGCATCTTTTCCATTAAATCACAGGGAGGGAGCTAAGTCAAACCCCGTACACAGATAAGATTGACGGGGCAAAGATCGCGACTGGGCAGGTTATTTTCGTGATGCCGGATCGTGCGGACCTTTCGGTCCATCCGATTCGTCCGAAAGTTCTTTTTTAAATCCCCGAATCGCCTTCCCCAACCCGGCGCCGATCTCCGGCAGTTTGCCGACACCGAACACCACCAAGACAATGACCAAGATCACGATCAACTCAGGCATGCCGAGACCAAACATGATCCACTCCTCTTGTCCGGGAACGACGGACGCGCTCACTATACCCCGTGCCCGACTCCACTGTCAATCGACTCGTGACGTTTTCTCAGTACCCCGGTGCACGCGGCATGAACCGAGTATATTCCTTCAAAAAGATCAGGTCAACATCTCCGGTCGGACCGTTGCGTTGTTTGCTGACGATGACCTTGGCCACGTTACGGTTCTCTTCCGTCTGACGGTAGAGCTCTTCCCGATAGACAAACATCACCAAATCGGCATCCTGCTCGATGGCGCCGGATTCCCGCAGATCGGACAATTGCGGCCGGCGTTCCGTCCGACTCTCCACGGCGCGGGACAACTGCGACAAAGCAATCACCGGCACCCGCAGCTCTTTGGCCAACGCCTTCAACGAACGAGAAATCTCGGAGATCTCCTGCTCCCGCGTGTCCGTCGCTCCCCGGCCACGCATCAATTGCAGATAATCGACAATAATCATCTCCAGACCATGTTCTTTCTTGAGTCGTCGCGCCTTGGCGCGAAGCTCCAACACGGAAAGCGCCGACGAATCATCGATGAAAATCGGCGCCTCTGTGATGCGTGCGGCCGCCGCGGTGAGCTTCGGCCAATCAGCCGCGCCGAGATACCCTGAACGGAGTTTGTGCGCATCGACGCGGGCTTCGGCGCAGAGCATCCGGATAACCAATTGTTCACGAGCCATCTCCAGACTGAAGATTGCCACCGGCAACCGTTTCTCAAGCGCCGCGTGTTGCGCCATATTCAACGCAAACGCCGTCTTGCCCATCCCGGGCCGGCCGGCGACAATGGCCAGATCGCCCCGCTGCAGTCCCGCCGTCAGATTATCCAGATCCGGAAATCCCGTGGGCACACCGGTCACATTCTCTTTCTGCTCGTAGCGCCGCTCGATCATCTCAAAACTTTCCTTGACGATCTCGCGGATCGGATGAAACGACGGCTTCATCTTCGCATCGGAGATGCTGAAGATCCGGGACTCGGCATAATCGAGCAACTCTTCGATCCGATCGACCACGTCGTAACCCCTGGTCGCAATGTCGGTGGCCGTTTGCACCAATTGCCGGATCAACGATTTCTCATGAATAATCTTGGCATGATACGTGACGTTGGCGGAAGTCGGCACGATGCTCACCAACTCGGTCAGGTAGGCGGACCCGCCGACGCCGTCGAGGTCGCTTCGCCGCTTCAACGTTTCGGTCAGCGTCACCAAGTCGATGGCCTCGTTCCGCTCGTAGAGATCGAGCACCGCCTTGAAAATTCTTCGATGGGCCTCTTTATAAAAGTCGTCGGGACTGAGGATTTCCAGCACCCGGTTGAGCGCGTGGTTGTCCAACAGCACCGCGCCCAGGACAGCCTGCTCGGCTTCAAGATTTTGAGGCGGGAGCTTTTGCAAACCAAGCGAGACAGGATTCAGGGCCATGATGTTCCTTCACGAACGAGCTGGGCGCGGCGGACGTGCCCCTTGCGTGTTCGGCAAACGCGACGGGCGTTGGGCCATGACCTGCAGCAACGGGGTGGCGTGAAGGGCAAATCCGGTCGAGGGCCGGTCGACGCCGAATCGGCCGATCAAGTGATCATAACGACCGCCGCCGCCAAGTTCGTACCCAATCCCCTCCGCAAAGAGATCGAAGACCATCCCGGTGTAATAATCAAATCCCCTCACCTCGCCGAGGTCGATCAGCAGCGATGCGCCATAGCCCGCGGCCTCGACACGCGTCCAAATATCACGGAGCCGTTGCAGCGCCCGGGCCGTTTTCCCGGGCCTCCCGGCGGTCAACCGTCGACGAGCTCCTGCCAGCACCTCACCCTGGCCGATACTATCCAGCAACGATTTCAACTGAGCCGTCACCTTGGCTGACAGTTTTGCCGCACGAGCCACACCGGTCA
>JBGPUQ010000141.1:0-3619 GCA_041491185.1 Nitrospiria bacterium
GGATGTGCGGCTCGATGATCCCGGCTTTCGTTTCTGTTACCGTGACCAGCCGTGCACGGTGGATGTTGAACTGGCCGGCCGCTACCGCGCGCTGGTCGGCGAATTTTTTCCGTCGCCGGATCCGTCCCAACCCGTCGCCTCCTCACCGGTCCGCGTGGTCACCGAGATGCAGCTGGTCGATGATCACCGGGGACGGCTCTTCAGCTACGGGCTCCTCTTCGGGCCGTTGGCGGTGATTGCGCCGATCCCCTATCCCATGGCGCTCGACTTTGTGACCACCTCCACCACGCTGGATGAGCAGGGCCGGCCGATCCGCACCTACCACAGCCGGGAGCTCGTGGAGTTTTGGACCTACTCGGCGTGGGGGCTGCGCGATCCCCAGCTCGCCGAGGCGGCCATGCGCCATCACCTTCGCGCGTTGACCCGCCACCTTCAGTTTGACGCCGGGCTCTACCAACCCTTGCCACTCATCACCGTCGAGCCGGCTCCCACCGTCGAATCGCCGGCGCTTCCCCAGACGGACGCGACTCCACCGGCCCCCAGCTAAATGCGCCCGACCGACCCTGCCCGGCTGGCAGGCCCGGCCGTGCGGCGGCGCTCCAGGATGCTGTGGGTGGTCGTCCTGCTGGGCGGCATTCTGCACAGCCCCACCGCTTCGGCCGCCATGCTGGGCGAACCGATGGCCAGCGTTCCGCCCCGGCAGCTCCGCTTCGAATCGGAGATCGACTATTCAACGCGGGATGTGGACATGGCGGGATTCGGCTGTTGCCATGCGGACCAGAGCCTGCGGCTCCTGGTCAAAATCTCCGGACTCGTCCATGATCAGGTGGAGCTGTTCGGACGGATTGGCAGCGTGGTCGTCCACACGCTCGATGTTCCGGGCGGCTCCGACATTGAGGGATCACCGGGTTTTGCCGTTGGCGGCGGGCTGAAAGTGACTCTCCATCAGGCCGGCGCGGTGGCCTGGGGCGCCGGCGCCCAGATCCTCTATTACGACACCAACGACGATCACCTCTCTGTTCACACCAACTGGAACGAGATCGACCTCTTTGCCGGCCCGACCATGACGATTCTGCCCGGCGTGACGGCGTATGGAGGGTTCCTGGGCTCCATCATCGTGGGTAACGTGCGAGGATCGGGTGTTTCATCAGATCTTTCGGAGCATATTCCGGTCGGTTTTTTCCTGGGAGGAGAGGCCCATGTCACCCGGAACTGGTTCTTCGGCCTGGAGATGCGACTGCTCAACGAACTCTCCGTCTCCAGCCGCGTGGGGGTCGATTTCTAAGGCGCCGGAGGCAACGCGCCCGATGGCTTGAGGAACCGCTCGAAAACTTCGATCGGCTGTGCGCCGGACAGATACTCTCCATTGGCGATGACGGCGGGCGTCCCGCCGATCCCCAGGTTGTGCCCTTCCCGTAGATCGGTTTTGATCCGGTCGGCCTGCTCGCCCGCGTCCATGCACGCGGTCAACCGATCACCATCAAGGCCCAGCTCGGCGCTCCATCGTTTGAGCCGGCTTTTGAGTTCGTCGGCATCCGCGCCGGCATACTGGTCGGCGAACAACCGATCGTGGATCGGCCAGAAGGTATCCGCCTTCTGGGCCCTGGCGCACTCGGCGGCCATCGCCATCTGGTAGGCGAGCGGGTGAAGCTGTTCCAGGGGAAAGTGCTTATAGTAGAGCCGGACCTGGTCCGGATGCTTTTTCGCCAATGCCTGCAGGGTTTGCTCAAGCTTCTGGCAGAAGGGGCATTGAAAATCTGAGAATTCAATCAGCGTGAGCGGCGCCGCGACATTCCCCCGGATCACGCGCTCCTTCATGTCAAATTCGTCCAACTGGTAGGTGATTTTTGTCGGCGGCCCCAGTCCCTGGCCCGTGAGATTCTTCTCCGTCGTCAGATCAATGATCTGACCGAGCATCAGTTTGTCGCCGGCAAGATAGACGACCCCGGGCTTCCGCATGCCGGCCGCTTCAATGGAAAAATGAATCTCCTCCACCCCCGGGATCGGGGAGGGGCGGCGTTCCGGCTGCACAATGATGCGGCCCCCGCCCTTCGAATCGACGATCTTCCGGAGAAACTGCTCGACCTTGGCCTGGTCGATGGGCGCCGTCTGCGGAGAGGCCGGCGTGGCCGATTGGGCATACACCACCGGCCCCGTTAGAACGAGCCCGATGATGGTCAGCACTGTCGCAAGTCGATTGACTGTCATGCCGCTCTCCTCCTGCCTCATCATCATAGATGAGGTTTCGGCAAAAAGAAAGCCGCTGACGGATCTCCTGTCAGCGGCTTTCATCATGGTGGAGGTGGCGGGAATCGAACCCGCGTCCGAGAACCCTCAACCATAAGGTCCCACGTGCGTCGCCACAGATTGCGATTCGCCCCCCTGTCGGCACCGTGACCGGCCTTCAAGGGCGCTAGCCCCGCTTGATCTCATCCGATCCCCACGAGGCGGAAGGACCGAACCAGCCCGCTTCTGAGTCACCCGCGACCGGGCGCAGGCGTCACGGCCGGGATGGCTGCTTAATTAAGCAGCGAGAGCCAACTCTTCGTTGGCAGTTATGTTGTTTCCAGTTTTTTAACGAGCCCACTGGAACCTCGGCACGCACCTCATGGCCTCTTGATCCCCGTCGAAGCCTGTCACCCCCTTCTGTCGTTCATCTCATCAGTACGTCCATTATAACCCAAGCCCATCATCTATCCAACCCCCTTTACCGCTCGCGCCGTTGCTGTTTCATCGCCCGCTCCACTTCCCGATCCGCGACTTTACGACGGAGCGTCTCCCGTTTATCGTGCTGCCGTTTGCCGCGGACCAGGGCCAGCTCGATCTTGGCGCGGCCGCGCTTGAAATAGAGTTGCAGGGGGACCAGGCTCCAGCCCCGCTGCTGAACCTTGCCCGCCAGTCGGTTGATTTCGTCCCGGTGGAGCAGGAGCCGACGCGGGCGGAGCGGTTCATGATTGCTGATGCCGCCGTGGCTGTAGGGATTGATGTGACAATGATGGAGCACTACCTCGTCTTGTTCGATCCGGGCAAAACTGTCCTGCAGGTTCGCCTTCCCCTCCCGCAACGATTTGACCTCCGTGCCGAGCAGGCTGATCCCGGCCTCATAGCGCTCCTCGACGAAATAGTCGTGGTAGGCCTTGCGGTTGGTTGCAATCGGCTTGTGCTGGGGCTGATCAGCGGTCATTTTGAATTCATGGGGAGATGCTCATCTCCCCCTGAAACCCCCATCGCCCGTACGTAATTTGACGGATACGCATCGATTGCAGTATGGTGGCGCTATGGCGTGGCTTATGAAAGCGGGGCAGATTCTCGCCCCTTGGCTTGAGCAATCCGGATTCCGGCACCATTTGGCCGAGCGTCGACTCCAAACGCAATGGGTCTCCATCGCCGGTCATCTGATGGCCGCCCACAGCCAGCCGCTTCGGCTGCGCCACCATCGGCTCACCATCGCCGTCGAAAGCCCCGCGTGGCTCCACCAACTCAGCTTCCTTCAGCCGCTCTTGCTGGAACAGATCACGCGGGCCATCGGCACCGGGCTGGTAACCGAATTGCAGTTGGTCGTCGGGCCGATCGAATCTCCCCTGCCCAATGACCCCGGCTCTCCGGTGTTCGGCGCGCC